>JAZGDH010000326.1:0-2888 GCA_036477555.1 Acidobacteriota bacterium | reverse complement strand
CGTCGCTCACGTCGGCTATCGTGACGTTGCGCCCCTCCCGGGAGATCAGCACGGTGTCCTTGATGTCCTGCAGGTCCCTGAACTGATTGCGGGAGCGGACGAGGTAGCGCGCCTCCTCCTCGTAGAGACTGCCGCCGGCGCGGTTGATGTTCTCGCTCTGCAGTCTCTCGTTCACTTCGGCGATGCTCACGCCGAGGAGCGAGAGCTTCCCCTGATCCACCTGGACCTGGATCTCCTCCTCGTAGCCGCCGTTCGCCTTAATCGCGGCCACCCCCTCTGTCGATTCGAGGTCCTTCTTGAGGACCTCCTCGGCGACGTAGCGCAGCTGGTAGAGGCTCCTGCCGCCAGTCAGGTAGAGCCGCACGACCGGATCGTTCGCTGGATCGAAACGCAGCAGCACCGGTTTCTCGGCCTCGCGCGGCAGGAAGACGAGATCGAGTTTCTCGCGTACGTCGATCGACGCGAAGTCCATGTTGCGCCCCCAGGCGAATTCGAGAGTCACCTGCGAGACTCCGGGGCGGGAGACGGAGATCAGCCGCTGCACGCCCGACACCACACCGACCGCCTCCTCGACCGGGCGGCTGACGAGGATCTCGATCTCTCCCGGTGCGGCGCCGGGATAGCGCGTCTCGATGGTCAGGCTGGGATAGGAGATGTCCGGAAGCAGATTGATCGGCAGCCGGGTGAATGCGACGCTTCCGAATACCAGGAGCGCAACGGCGCACATCCAGACGGTGACGCGCCGCTTCAGTGAGAATTCAATCGGGCTCATTTAGGTGCCTGTCCAGGTTCCTAACCCGACCGGCGGCGCTCGACCAGAGGACCAAGATCGGAGGCGTTGGAAGTGGGGATGACCTTGATCGGCGAGCCATCCTTGAGACCGCCCTGGCCGGCCACGATCACCTGCTCGCCCGGATCGACGCCGGAGACCGCCTGGATGGCGTTTCCCTCTTCGAGCCCGAGAGCCACCTGGCGCTTCTCGGCGACATCCCCCTTGACGATGAAGACGTACGCTTCCTGCAGCTCACGGATCACCGCCTCGCGCGGCAGAAGCACGGCGTCCTCGCGCCGCTCGCGGACGATGTCGATCGTCACGAACGCTCCCGGCCGCACCGACTCAGGAGGCCGCGTCGCCTCGACCGTCACCTTGACCGTGCCGGTCGCCGTGTCGACCACGGGACTGATCTGTCGGATGCGGCCCGCGAAGCGGGTGTCGTCGTGCGCCTTAAGCGTGATGCGGACCGAGCGTCCCTCCTCCAGGCCGAAGACATCACGCTCGGCGAGAAAGATGCGGGCGATCAGTGGATCGAAGTCGGCAATCGTGAACAGCTCGTCCGCGATCTTCACGTGCTGGCCGACCTTCACGTCGCGTTGCGTGAGTCGACCGGTGAACGGCGCGCGGATCTGGGTCTTCTCCAGCTTTCGTCCGGCCTCGGCCAGTTCCTGCTGAGAGATTTCGAAATCCATCTGGATCTTATCGAAATCCTCCCGGCTCATCAGTTTTTCGCCCACCATCCGGGTGGCCCGGTCGAATGCCATGTTCGCGTTGGTCGCCTTGAGCTGCGCTTTCTTGAGGGCGATCTCCTCATCGTCCCGGACCAGCGAGACGAGAATGTCGCCGCGCTTGACGAAGTCCCCCTCCTCGACGTTCAGCCGATCGACCCGCCCATCCGCCTCGGCCAGGATCCTGACCTCGTTCTCCGCGACGAGGTTAGCTGTCGATGAGATGTAGGACGAAACGGCGCCCTGGGCGATCTCTGACACGCTGACCGGCACCGGCGCCTTCTTGCCCTTCTCTCCATCTTTCTCGTCGCCCTCCTCGCCGTCATCCTGCCCGGCGTCGTCTCCTTCCGTCTTGTTGCCGGCGAGTTTCGCTTCGTCCCCTGAAGACTCAGCAGCGGGATCGGTCGAGGGATCTTCGGTCTCCGCGTTGCCCGAAGTTTCGCCAAATACCTTGTAGTACCGGAGGCCGGCGGCGGCGCCTACGCCCAGAACGAGTGCGATCGCGATGTAGAGGAGGACGCGCCTGCCGGGGAAACCGAGTTTCATATGTCCTGATCTCCGAAGTGACGCGGGACGACGACCGGATGATGGCCGACGCCAGATTGATACGAGGCGGCGACCCGGGCGGTTCCCTGTTTTCATCCCCGGCAGCGTTCCGGCCAGACGGCAGGTGCCTCGAAGTGCGATTCCAGCTTCGGAGACCCTCCGAACGCCGCCCTGGGAGCGGGTTCCGCCATTTTACCCGATCGCCGGGGATTCGCGAAACGACGCGTTTGCCGGTCGTGCCGGAGCGGACCGTGATCGGGGTGGCTCCGCTCGGCGCCGATCCATGCGATAGTCTCGGCCGCGGCGCGGGCCGCAGGTCGGAGGAGCCATCCTGATGGTTGCGCGAACGAGGCGATCGACGGCAAGGCATGCGGGGGGGAGGCGCGCGACCATCCCCCGTGTCCTGACAGGCCTCGATGTGCTTCGCCAGGCCCGGCCGAAATGGCTCAGGAACCGGCGGGTCGGCCTTCTGATGCATCCCGCTTCGGTGACGTCACAGCTCGAATCGGCCCGTGACGTCGTCCACGATCTGTGCGGCCGCTCGCTCAGGGCGCTGTTTGGACCGCAGCACGGCTTCGGCGGCGAGAAGCAGGACAACATGATCGAATCGTCTCATGTGGTCGACGTCGAGCTCGACATCCCGGTCTACAGCCTCTATTCCGAGACCCGTTCGCCGACGCGCAAGATGCTCGAAGGGATCGACCTGCTGCTAGTCGACCTTCAGGATGTCGGCACCCGCGTCTACACCTTCGAATGGACGACCGCGCTGGCGCTCGAGGCCTGCGCCGAGGCCGGGGTCGAGGTGGTCGTCCTGGATCGCCCCAACCCGCTCGGCGGGC
>JAZGDH010000325.1:0-7104 GCA_036477555.1 Acidobacteriota bacterium | reverse complement strand
CGCGAACCAGGGGGATCGTCACCACCCTCCCTCCGGCCGCCTCCACGGTCTCGCGGCCGACGATCGTCGCGCGACGATAGTCCCCTCCCTTGACCAGCACGTCGGGAACCAGTTGCTCGATCAGGCGGGCCGGAGTCGGCGCGGCGAAAGGGACGACCATGTCGACAACGCGCAGGGCCGCCAGCATCTCCATTCTTTCGTCCAGCGGGATGATCGGCCGCCCCGCTCCCTTCAGCCGTCTGACCGACGCATCACCGTTGACGCCGACGACGAGAACGTCGCCAAGCGCCCGCGCTTTCTCGAGGACCGTGAGATGGCCGACGTGCAGAAGATCGAAGCAGCCGTTGGTGAACACCACGATCTTCCCGTCCCGCTTCAGCCGGCTCACCAGCGACGCCGCCCGGGTTGCGGAGGCGACCTTGCCACCCCGCATGAGTCGCCGGGGGTTCACGACCCCACCCTTCATGCGGCACCTCCTGACCGACCGATCGAACCATACCGCCCGCGCCGGCCGCGCCACACGACGCGCAGAATGTCCTTCAGCATATCGGCCGAGTCAAGCAAGGCGTTCACCTTGGTCCCCGGCGAATCCCGCCAGATCACCGCGATCTCGGCCACGCGGATCCCGGCCATGCGGGCGAGATAGAGAACCTCCACATCGTAGGCGAACCGCTCGATCCGAGCCGCCCGGAACAGCGGCAGGACGTCCTCGCGCCGCATCACCTTGAACCCGCACTGGGTGTCGCGATACGGAAGTCCGGTCAGCGCGCGGACGAGCCGGTTGAACACCTTCCCCATCGCTTCCCGCCACGCCGGCTGATGGAGCTCGACCTTCGACCTGTCGAGTCCGCGCGAACCGATGGCAATGCCGCAGGCCCCCGATTGCACCGGTTCGAGGAGAGCCAGAAGCTCCTCGATCGGCGTGGAGAAATCGGCGTCGCTGAGCAGCAGGAACTCCCCCGCTGCGCTGAGCACTCCGTGCTTCAGACTGTATCCTTTGCCCCGGTTGCGGCCGTTACGCAGCAGGCGAACCGTCGCACCCGCTCCATGCGCGTTCCCGTGCGAAGCGGCAACCTCTTCGACGATCGCGCCGGTCCGATCGTCACTGCCATCATCGACGACCAGGACCTCGGCGCTTCCTGCGTGTGTCGCAAGGTAATCGATCAGGCGTACGAGGCTCGCGGCAATCCTGCGCTCCTCGTTGTAGGCGGGGATGATGACGGAAAGTTCGGGGCGCGCCTGCATCGTCACGCTTTCGGACGGCCTGCGGACGCCGCCTTGGCTACGGGGGCAGGGCGCGGACCCGCCCGTTCGCGGCTACGCCGACTCGTCCGGTCCGGTATGTCGTGCGACCTGAAGACGGCTCTGTGCTTTCTCGAGCGTGGCGCGCGCGCTATCGAAATCGGTGATCTGGCCCCCGTCGCCTCCGCGCAGGCGACCGAGCGCCCGATCGCGCGCTTTCGTCGCGCGCACCTGATCGATTTCCTCGGCCCGCTCCGCGATCTCCGCCAGCACACTGACACGGTTCGGCAGTATCTCCGCGAAGCCCCAGGAGATCGAGAGATAGTGACGGACATTCTTCTTCCGGTAGACGAGCTGCCCGATGCCGAGGGTGGTCAGGAGCGGTGCGTGCCCGGGGAGCACGCCAACGTACCCAAGGAGACCCGGCAGCATCACCTCATCGACCAGATCGGTGGCAAGCCGTCTTTCGGGCGTGACGATTTCAAGATGAAGCGCCTCGGGAAGCATCGGCTCAGGCCACCTTCTTCATCTTCTCGGCCTTGGCGACCGCCTCTTCGATCCCGCCCACCAGGTAGAACGCCTGCTCGGGCAGGTGATCGTGTTTGCCCTCAACGACCTCCTTGAAACCCCGGATCGTCTCGGCGATCGGAACGTATTTCCCCTCCAGCCCGGTGAACTGCTCGGCCACGAAGAACGGCTGGGACAGGAATCTCTGAATCCGGCGGGCCCGGGCGACAGTCAGCTTGTCGTCCTCAGACAGCTCGTCGATCCCGAGGATCGCGATGATGTCCTGCAGGTCCTTGTAGCGCTGCAGGACGCCCTGCACGGCACGCGCCACGTCGTAGTGCTCCTGTCCGACGACCTGCGGATCGAGGATACGCGACGTCGAGGCCAGCGGGTCGACCGCCGGGTAGATCCCGAGCTCGGAGATCTTGCGCGACAGGTTGGTCGAAGCGTCGAGGTGCGCAAAAGTCGTGGCGGGGGCCGGGTCGGTGTAGTCGTCGGCCGGCACGTAGATCGCCTGCACCGACGTGATCGACCCCTTCACGGTCGAGGTGATCCGCTCCTGCAGCTCTCCCAGCTCGGAGGCGAGGGTCGGCTGGTACCCGACGGCCGACGGCATACGGCCCAGCAACGCCGAGACTTCGGAGCCGGCCTGGGTGAAGCGGAAAATATTATCGATGAAGAGCAGTACGTCCTGGCCTTCGACATCCCGGAAGTACTCGGCCGCCGTGAGACCGGTCAGACCGACGCGCAGGCGGGCGCCGGGTGGTTCGGTCATCTGACCATAGACGAGCGCCGCCTTGTTGATGACCCCGGACTCCTTCATCTCCAGCCACAGGTCGTTTCCCTCGCGCGTGCGCTCGCCGATACCCGCGAAGACCGAGACACCGCCGTGCTTCAGGGCGACGTTGTTGATCAGCTCCATGATGATGACGGTCTTGCCAACTCCGGCGCCGCCGAACAACCCCGTCTTGCCTCCCTTGAGGTACGGTTCGAGCAGATCGATCACCTTGATGCCCGTCTCGAACATCTTCATCTCGGTGTCCTGCTCCTCGAAGGAGGGGGCCTCGCGATGGATCGGAAGATGCTGCTTCGCCTTGATCTCTCCCATGTTGTCGACCGGCTTGCCGAGGACGTTCATCACGCGGCCCAGCGCCGCCTCACCCACGGGGATCGAGATCGGCGAGCCGGTGTCGGTCGCCTTCATCCCCCTGACGATGCCGTCGGTCGGCTCCATGGCGACGCAGCGGACGCGGCCCTCGCCCAGGTGCTGTTCCACCTCGGCGGTCACGTCGATTGGCGCCGGGACATCGAAGCCGTCACTCGTGATCCGCACGGCGTTGTAGATCGGCGGAAGGCTTTCCTGGGTGAACTCCACGTCCATCACGGGACCGATGATCTGCACCACTTTTCCTGTACTCATGAAACGACTCCTCCATAACGGCCGGACGTCACGATGTCCGCCGGCCTCATACCGAGCGACCGCAGAACCTGCAGACCGTCGCCCGCGTCTTGATGGTCTCCGCGCAGAAGGGGCACTCCTTCGTATCGTCCGCCGCCGCCGGACCGGTGACACCAGTGACGCGGTACTGAAGCCCCTGTCTGTAGCGTTCCTTCAACTCCAGAATCGATTCCCTCACGTCGGCCGGGCCCGCAGCGTGGGGAATCGTCGTTGATCCCTGCTCGGCTGCGGTCTGCACTTTCACCGTCCCGTAGTTCATCACGCGGCCCAGGAGTGTCTGGGTGCAGGTGACATTGTGAATCGTATCGAGCGGACTGTCGACCACTCGGACCGCGAGCACGCCCTGTTCATCGATGACCCGCTGCGAGGTCACGGCCCAGAGATCGCACCGCCAGTCGGCCCACCTCCAGATCAGCCACAGCGTCGAGATGCCCAGCAGCACCGCGGCCGCCGGCAGCAGCCAGGGTCGCTGCACGAACCAGGCCGCCACGAAGCATCCCTGGAGAAACAGGCTGATCGCCAGCGGCCAGCCCATCACCAGCCAGTGCCTGCGCGCCACAAGCGCGAGTTCCTCGCCAGCCCTCAGGTTCGTTCGCATGCTCCCGATCCCGTGCCGGCCGCTGCCGGCCCTCTCACCGGTGAGCTGGAGTGCCGGGTCTCACTTCAACGCGTCGGCGCCGCTGACGACTTCGAGAATCTCCTTCGTGATCGAGGCCTGGCGAATCTTGTTCATCTGCAGCGTCAGCGATTCGATCATCTCCTCGGCATTGCGCGTCGCGTTGTCCATCGCCGCCATCCTCGCGCCGTTCTCGGCCGCGAACGATTCCAGAAGAGCGCGATAGACCTGCACGTCGACGTGCTTCGGCAGGAGGGACGCGAAGAGCTCTTCCTGCGCCGGCTCGTAGATGTAGTCCTCCTCGCCGCCCGGCAGGGTCTCGGCCTTCTTCTCCTCCGCGGCGAACGTCTCCCGCGGGATCGGCAGGAGCGGCTCGACCACCACGCGTTGCTGAATGGCTGATTTGAACTCGTTGTAGATCATGTAAACGGCGTCGCACTCCTCTTCGACGAACGAACGCACCAGATCGGTGGCGATCTCCTGCGCGTGCTGCAGCGACAGGGTGCGGAAGATGTCGATCACGATGCGCCGGACGGCGTAGTGCCTGCGGTTGAACCAGTCCCGCGCCTTGCGGCCGACCACGTCGACCTTCACGTCGCGATCCGACAAGCCGTCGAGAAAAGCGCGGGTGCGGTTCAGGATGTTCGTGTTGAACGATCCGCACATGCCCTTGTCGGCCGAGAGCACGAGGACGATCACCTTCTTCTCGGGGCGTCGCGCCAGGATCGGATGCCGGCCCGGCTCGGCGCGAGATGCCAGCGAGGCGAGCACTTCGCGCATCTTTCCGGCGTACGGCCGCGCGGCGATGATGCGCTCCTGGGCGCGGCGCAGCTTCGCGGCAGCCACCAGCTTCATCGCACGCGTGATCTGCTGGGTGCCTTTGACGCTGCGGATTCGTGTGCGAAAGTCCTGGACGCTCGGCATGCCGTTTCGCGACTCTCCTCAGGCCGCCGCGTGCTTCGCCTGGAAATCGATCTTCAACGCCTCGAGCATCGACTTGACCTGAGCCGTGAGATCGTCGTCGAACTTTTTCTTCTCCAGCAGTGCGCGACTCAAGGCGCGCCCCGGACCCTCGAGATGATGGTGGATCGCCGCTTCGAACTCGCGCACCTGCTCGATCTCCAGATCGTCCAGGTAGCCGTGGATGCCCGCGAACAGAGTGATCACCTGTTTGTCGACCGAGAGAGGGACGTACTGGCCCTGTTTAAGGATCTCGGTCAGTCGCTTGCCGCGGTTGAGCTGCGCCTGGGTCGCACGGTCGAGATCGGACCCGAACTGGGCGAAGGCCGCCATGTCACGATACTGCGCCAGGTCGAGCCGGAGCGTCCCGGCGACCTGTTTCATCGCTTTGATCTGGGCGTTGCCACCGACACGGCTGACCGACAGGCCGACGTTGACCGCCGGCCGGACTCCCGAGTAGAAGAGATCCCCTTCGAGATAAATCTGTCCGTCCGTGATCGAGATGACGTTCGTCGGGATGTAGGCCGAGACGTCGCCGGCCTGCGTTTCAATCACCGGCAGCGCCGTCAGCGATCCTCCTCCCAGCTCGTCGTTTAACTTCGCGGCCCGCTCCAGCAGGCGGGAGTGCAGGTAGAAGACGTCGCCCGGGTACGCCTCGCGGCCCGGCGGGCGGCGAAGCAGCAGCGATATCTCTCTGTACGCCGCGGCATGTTTGCTGAGATCGTCGTAGATGATGAGCACGTGCTTGCCGCGGTCGCGGAAGTACTCGCCCATCGAGCAGCCGGCGTACGGGGCGATGTACTGCATCGTGGCCGGCTCGGAGGCGGAGGCCAACACCACGATGGTATATGGCATCGCGCCGTTGTCCTCGAGCGTCTTGACCACCTGCGCGACCGTCGATCGTTTCTGTCCGATCGCGACGTAGATGCAGATGACGCCCGAGTCCTTCTGATTGATGATGGCGTCGATCGCAATCGCCGTCTTCCCGGTCTGACGATCGCCGATGATCAATTCACGCTGCCCGCGTCCGATCGGGATCATGCCGTCGATCGCCTTGATTCCGGTCTGCATCGGCTCCTTGACCGGCTGACGGTCGACGACTCCCGGCGCGATGCGCTCCAGGGGGCCCCGCTCCGTGGTCGCGATCGGGCCCTTCCCGTCCTGCGGACGCCCCAGCGGATCGACGACGCGGCCGACCAGCACCTCCCCGACCGGCACATCCATGATGCGGCCGGTGCGCCGGACCGTGTCCCCTTCCTTGATCTTTGTGTATTCACCGAGGAGCACGGCGCCGACCGATTCCTCCTCGAGGTTGAGCGCCATGCCGAAGACGCCATGCGGCAGCTCGAGCAGTTCGACCGCCATGCAGTTCTGCAGTCCGTAGATGCGCGCGATGCCGTCGCCGACCGAGACGACCGTTCCCTCCTCGGTCACGTCGATGCCCGACTTGAACCCTTCGATCTGCCGTCTCAGGACGCTCGCGATCTCGTCCGCCTTGATCTCCGCCATTCCCCGACCCCCAGTTTCAGACTGCCGGCTGCGCGCCGGCGCTATCTCGCCTCCGCCAGACGCTCCCTCAACAGGGCGAGCTGGCGCCTGATCGTTCCGTCATAGACCTGCGATCCGATCCGGGTTCGCGCACCGCCGATCAACGACGGATCGATCTGCAGGCTGAGCCGCACGCGGCGGCCCGTCATCTTTTCGAGCGACGAGTGGAATTTCTTTCGATCGGCCGCCGACAGCGCCACAGCCGTCGTCGCTTCAACCGGGATAATCCCGAGCCAGTCGTCCACGATCTCCGCGAGCGCCCCCGCGATCGCGGGCAGCACCGACAGCCTTCGGTTCTCGATCAGGACGTCGAGAAAGCGCCGCGTGAGCGGCCCGGCGCCGATCCTCTTCGCCACCATTCCCGCTGCCGATTCCCGATCCTCGCGGCGCACCGAAGGATCCTCGAAGAACCGTCCGATCTTCGGCTCGCTTTCCAGCACGCGAGTCAGGAGGGACAACTCGGCGGAAATTTTTTCGAGTCGCGCCTTGTCCTTCTCGCCCACCACATCGGCCAGGGCGTGCGCGTACCTCTTCGCGAGGGTGATCGACTTCACTGTGTTTCACCTGTCCGGGTGGGCCGGCGCCCCCGGGCGGTCGCCGGCGGAGCATCAAAAAACCCCGCGGCCTTCGGGTCAGGGCACCGCTGGGGCTCCACTCAACCTCGCTCCTCTTCGTATACAGAGGAAGCGGGAAAATAGCATACGGTTCGCCGGAGTGTCAATCGGCTCAAGGGATTGGCGTGGGTGTGGTCCGTTACCGCCGGGGTGAGGCG
>JAZGDH010000324.1:0-3394 GCA_036477555.1 Acidobacteriota bacterium | reverse complement strand
TAGGCCAGCCCGCGATTCATGAGCAGGGCGCCGAGGTTCGCGTAACCGAGCCCGAGGGGCCGGAACTCGTGCGAGTTACGGGCGATCTGCGCCGTCGGGTAGGAGGCGTTGTCGACGATGATCTCCTGCGCCAGGATCGTCGTGTCGATCGCCTTCCTGTAGGCGGCGACGTCGAGCTCACCGTCCGGCGTCGCCAGCTTCATCAGATTCAGCGAGGCCAGGTTGCAGGCCGAGTTGTCCAGGAACATGTACTCGGAGCAGGGGTTGCTGGCGTTGATCCGACCGCTGTTCGGGCAGGGGTGCCAGTCGTTGATCGTGGTGTCGAACTGCATTCCGGGATCGCCGCACGCCCACGTCGCTTCGGCAATCATCTTCATCAGGGTACGCGCCTTGTAGGTCTGGAACGGCTCGCCGGATGTCACCTCGCGGGTGGACCACTCGGCGTCCTCCTCGACGGCGCGCATGAAATCATCCTGGACGCGGACCGAGTTGTTCGAGTTCTGGAAGAAGATGGACGAGTACGCCGGACCGTCCAGGGCGGGGTTGTAACCGCCATCGATCAGCGTCCAGGCCTTGCGCTCCTCTTCCTGCTTGCAACGGATGAAATCCTCGACATCGGGATGATCGATATTCAGGATCACCATCTTCGCGGCGCGGCGTGTCTTGCCACCACTCTTGATGACCCCCGCGAAGGCGTCGTACCCCTTCATGAAGGAAACCGGGCCGGAGGCGGTCCCCCCGCCGCCCAGCCGCTCCTTCGACGATCGGATCGGCGACAGGTTGGTGCCGGTGCCCGAGCCGTACTTGAACAGCATCCCCTCGGTCCGGGCCAGGCCGAGGATCGATTCCATCGTGTCCTCGACCGAGTTGATGAAGCAGGCCGAACACTGGGGACGCGATTCGACGCCCACGTTGAACCAGACCGGCGAATTGAACGACATCTTCTGATAGATGAGGAGGTGCTTCAGTTCGTCCTCGAACGTCTGCGCGTCGGCCTCGGTCTGGAAATATCCCTGCGCCCGGCCCCAGCCGCCGATGGTGCGCACGACCCGTCCGATCAACTGCTTCATGCTGCTCTCGCGCTCCTCCGTCCCCAGGGTTCCCCGGAAATACTTGGACGCGACGACGTTCGTCGCCGTCTGCGACCAGAACTTCGGGACCTCGACGCCGCGCTGCTCGAATACGAGTTCGCCCTTCTCGTTACCGATGATCGCGTCGCGCGTCTCCCATTCGATCTCGTCGAAGGGATCGCTGCCGGCTGTCGTGAAGTACCGCTCGATGGTGAGGCCATCGGCCGCCTTGCGGAGTGTCAGGGGAGCCGCGAAACCGGGCTGGACCTTCGCCTTGCTCTCCCCGCGGCCCGACCCCACGGCCCTGCGTACCTTGAGGTCCGACTCTTTCCTCATCGTACCCCCATCTGTTGGGGAGACCGTCCGCTCAGACGGCTCCCGGATCGTCCCGGTGCACGCTCCCACACGGAAGCGCCTCCCTGGCTCGGATTAATATTAATTGTGAAGGAAATCGGCGTAGACCTCAAGGTCGATGCGAACCCAGGAGCACCCCACACACCGCCTCCCCGGGCCGAAGATCCCCCTGTCCCCGGAGTCGATCTATCCGCCCCGGAGAGGGGCACGGCCTCCATCTCGTGGATGAGAAAGCCCGACCTTCAGAACCCACCGCGGCCGACAAGCGGTGACGCGATCCCACTCGATCCACGTCACGACCACCCCCGCGATGCGACCTTCGCAGCGTAGCGAAGCGCCGCAGGTGTGTCAAGCGCAAAACACAAAATATGGTGGCGTGTTCAAAAATTTCCACAAGATGCTGATGGGACGGGCACTTAAGCTGTGCACCCGCCTGTGCCTTCCCTGTGAATCGGCGGTGGACGTTTTGAGGAGAAAACGGGCCCGCTCCGCGTTGACTCCCCCTTTGTACGCGGACTATCATCCGGCCGCCCGATTAGGGCAGCGGCCCGTATCCCGGGGAGAGGTGTCCGAGTGGCTGAAGGAGCACGCTTGGAAAGCGTGTGTGGGGGAAACCTCACCGTGGGTTCGAATCCCACCCTCTCCGCCACCCGCCGCCCCGCGGGAGCCGGTCCGGGGATTACGTCGCGTCGCACCGGGCTCAGGCGGCCCGCCGGTTCCGGGCTCGGGCGTCGAGGCTGAAGGCACCGGCTCCGTACACCATCGTCTGAATCAACCCCCCCAGAATGGCGAGGTTTTTCAGGAAATTGATTATCTGCATGCGCTGATCCATCCCCTCGAAGGCCCAGAAGTTATGGAAGATCAGGGTCGCCGGGATTAAGAAGAGGATGAGCGCCGCCGCACCGGCGCGTGTGCGAAAGCCGAGCAGAAGCGACAGTCCACCTCCGAGCTCCAGAAGAATCGCGCAGGCCAGGAAGAAGGAGACGGCCGGCATTCCCTTCGCAGCCATGTACTCGGTGGTCCCCTGCCAGTCCGAAATCTTTCCGGACCCGCTCACCAGGAAGACGGCGCAGAGCAACACGCGCGCGAACAGTTGACCAAACCTGCGAAGCCCGGCACTGGTGTTGGGATCCATCGGCATCTCCTTAGATTGAGGCAGTCACTCCGAATCGGGCTATTCTTACATTAAATGTTCACGACCCTTCGCGAGAACCGGGCGCATCGCGGGCGCACCGACCGCTTCGCCGCCTTCGAATCATGAGGGGGAGACGCTGCAGGGATTGTCGGCCCGGATCACGCTCCTAGAGCAGGAGCCAGCCGCCGAGTCCGTTGGCCCAGGCGAGATGCGCGCCGATGGCGATGCTGCCGATCCCGGCGGCCAGGCGGAGGGAACGATGCACCCGCGCGGCGCGACGGCGCGCCAGAACGAGCGGGGCCGCGACGACGACGCTCATCAGGGTCATGCCGACCACCGAGCCGGCGCCGAACACGCCCAGATAGATCGTCCCGTACAACCAGGTCGGGATCGTCGCCAGAACGATCAGCGCGACGGCGCCGCTCCCGGCCAGACCATGGACGCCGCCGACGAGCAACGGACGGACGGCGGCCCGCAAAGGGTGGGGATGCGAATGGGGCGCGTCGCCACGATGGGGCACGGAATGGAAGTGGAGGTGGCTGTGCTCGACATCGCCGTGCCGATGCATGTGGGCATGCACCCGTCCACGCAGCGCCCCGACGACCGTCCCGACCCCGAGCCCGACGAGCATCAGCCCGGCGGCCGTCTCGAACAGCCCTCCGACGCGCTCGCTCAGCGGAATGCGCATCAAGACGAGCGCGCCTCCGAGAACACCGAGCACCACGGCATGCCCGAGCCCCCAGGAAAGGCCGGCGATGACCGCCCTCCGGATCCCTCCGCCGTCACTCGTCATGCTGGTCACCGCGGCGAGATGATCGGCATCGAGTGCGTGCCG
>JAZGDH010000323.1:0-2698 GCA_036477555.1 Acidobacteriota bacterium | reverse complement strand
GGCGCCCGGACCGGCATAGATGATCTCCGTCCCGTTCTTCGTCCACGCGGGGCTGTTACCACCCCCCTTGGAGATCTGCCATTTGCCACCGGGGCCGGGGAACGGGGCGACGTAAATCTCCTCGCTTCCCGACTCTTCCGACACGTAGGCGAGCCAACGACCGTCGGGCGACAGGATGCCAGTGTGCTCGTCGAATTCCGTCTGCAGGATCGGTTTCGCCTCTTTCCCGTCGCCAAGCTCGAGCAGGTAGATATCTTGGCCGGTCTCGCTCTGTGGATCGAATCGCCAGAACAGGATCGATTTGCCGTCGGGGGTCCACGAGGTCGGGATCTTCACCATATCCCCTTCGAGCAGGACCTCCTCCGTGCCGGCCCCGCTGGCCGACTTGATGTAGAGATCGGGGTAGACGTTCGTGATCGCGGCGTAGACGATCCGCTCGCCGTCCGGCGACCAGAGCGCTGCGCCCTCGCTCAGCTTTCCAAATGTAAAGCGGGTCGCCACCTCCCGCCTCAGCTCGTAGATCCAGAGGTCGCTCGTTCCGGTGTCGCTGTCGACAATCGCCACTGCTGCTCTCGTCTCGTCGGGAGAGAGCGCTATATTCTGGTCGAACCCTATATTCTCGTAGGTCGACGGTTCGCCGATCGACGCGACCTCAGTTCCATCGCGGTCGATCCAGGTCAGCGTCGAGGTCGGATCGACGACTCCGGCACGATAGACGAGCGTGCCCTCATTCGAGACCGAGAAAAGGGCGCGGAAAAACGGCGGTTCGTACTGAACGTTCTGGGCGATCGGGCTCGGATCGCCGGTGAACTCCAGCCGATCCGGATCGAACGGGTGAGCGAGCAGAACACGGTCGCGCACATAGAGCAGATGCCCGTTCGAGTACGACGCGTTGGATCGCGCGTGGACGAGGAGTTTCTTCTCTTTTGACTCGAGGTCGGCGATGAAGATGGCGTGCGTCTCGCTGCCCGATTCTGTGCCGTGACCGCCGGCGAAGTAGAGGAAGTGGTGGCCGTCCGGCAGAAAGCTGGCAAACCGGTGCGTCGTCTCGTTGCGTGACTTGTCGATCTCGGTCACCTGCTCGGGCTTTCCACCCCCCGCCGCGACACGATGGATCGGATCGAGCGTCGTCGGCGAGAACAGGATGACTCCGTCATCGTTCCACGCGCCGGGGCGGCCTTGCGACGCGTCGGTGAGGATCAGGGCCGGCGAGCCGGCCAGGTCGATCTTCTTCAATTTGCCACCGGAAAAGAACGCGATGAACCGGCTGTCAGGGGACCAGAACGGATGCTCGCCGTCCTCCGTGCCGGGGAGCGGGCGCGCCTCGGACTGGTCGAGCGCGCGCACCCAGAGCTGGCGCTTACCATCCTCGTTGCGCGCGGCGAACGTCACGTGCCGGCCGTTCGGCGAGATCGTCAGCGATCCGCTGTTGATGCCGCCGAGGGTGAACTCGGCCACCGGCACACGCGGCGGGACGAGCGACGTTCTCACGAGTCGCATCTCGGGCGGCGTCGGACTGAAGAGGGCCCAAGCCGCGACGAGGGCGACGAGCACCCCGCCGGCGACCCCGGCCAACCCCCATGCGAGCCGCTCGCGTGTGCGCCGCCGCGACGCAACCGGGAGCGGCACGCCGGCCTGCGAGCCGGCCTCGGCGATCCAGCGCAGCTCCAGCAGCACGTCGTGCATCGTCTGCCGGCGTTCATCCGGATCCTTGGCGAGGCAGGTCTTCACCAGCCGGTTGAGGCCGGGCGGCGTCATCGGCGCGAGTGTTGCGATCGGACGCGGCTCCTCCTTCATGATCGAGCCGATCAAACTCGCCTGCGTCTTCCCCTCGAACGCCTTCTGCGCCGTCGCCATCTCGTACAGCACCGTGCCGAACGAGAAGATGTCGCTGCGCGCGTCGGCCTGGCCCCCCTCGATCTGCTCGGGGGACATGTACTGGAAGGTGCCGACGATCGTCCCCTCGGCGGTCAGCGGGCTGGCCATCGTCGGCGAGGCGGTCAGCCCCGACGCCGGCCCCGATGGCTCGGCGCTCTTCGCCAGCCCGAAGTCGAGCAGCTTCGCCCCCGACTTCGTCAGCATGATGTTCGACGGCTTCAGGTCGCGGTGGATGATCCCCTGCCGGTGCGCCTTGTCGAGCGCGTCGGCGATCTCGATGGAGTGGCGCAGCAGCTCGTTCGGGGGCAGCGGACCGCGCTCCAATCGCGCCGAGAGCGGCTCTCCCTCGAGATGCTCCATGACGAGGTAATCGACGCCGTCCTGGTGGCCGATGTCGTACAGGGTGCAGATGTTCGGGTGGCTGAGAGCGGAGATCGCCCGCGCCTCGCGCTCGAGCCGCTGGCGCAGATCCGGGTTGGATGAGAGATGGCTCGGCAGGACCTTCACCGCGACGGTGCGGTCGAGCCGCGTGTCGCGGGCGCGATAGACCTCTCCCATCCCCCCCGCGCCGGCAGGTTCGATGTTCTCGTACGGGCCCAGACGTGTTCCGGCAGTCAGCGACATGGTGGAAGCCGAAAAAGTACACCAAATGTATTGTTCAGGGAAGGGAAAAGATGCTCGAATCGCAGCCTTCCGGCCGTGGAGCGGGACCGGGCGCCGGCCGTGGAGCCGCTCCGGTCGGCCCGTGGCGCGGGCCCGGGCCGCCCGTGGCGCCATCTGCCCCATGGACAGACGGCTCGAAACCGCCTAATCTAGGCAC
>JAZGDH010000322.1:0-7546 GCA_036477555.1 Acidobacteriota bacterium | reverse complement strand
CTGACCGGCCTTCGAATCATGGGCGGCGACGGCACGCTCGAGCGCGCCCGGCGCGAATTCGAGAGGCCGCGTACCCGGGGAGGGGGCAGAGAATGAAGATCGTCATCCCGCCTCCGCTGCGGCCGGGCGATCGGATCGGGGTCGTGGCGCCCTCCGGCATGATCCGCCGGGAGCGTCTCGATCGTGGCCTCGCCTACCTCAGAGGGCGGGGATACGATCCGGTGCCGGCGCCGCACGTTCTCGATCGCCTTGCCTATCTGGCCGGGCCGGATGCCGTCCGTCTGGCCGATCTCAACGCGCAACTGAATGCGGACGATCTGGCGGCGGTCTGGTTTGCGCGCGGCGGATACGGATGTTCGCGCATCGTGAGCGATGTCGATCTCGCTGCGTTGCGGCGCCGACCGAAGGCCCTGATCGGATTCAGCGACATCACGGTTCTCCATGCGGCGGCCTTCCGGCGCGTCGGTCTGTCGACCTTCCATGGCCCGCACGTCTGCCAGCTGGGCGAGCCCGGGGCGTACGATGAGACGACTCTGTGGGCGGCACTTTCGGGATCGATCGACCCGCTGAAATACCCGCTCCCGGCCGACTCCGTGTTGAGGGCCGGACGCGCGGAGGGACGTCTGATCGGCGGTTGCCTTTCGCTCCTGGTGAGCCTGGTGGGGACTCCCGATGAGGCGCCGTTCGACGGCGCGATCCTGTTCTGGGAGGACGTCGGAGAAGAGCCGTACCGTCTCGACCGGATGCTGGCCCACCTGCGCAACTCCGGGAGGCTCGCGAAGCTGCGCGGTCTGATCGTCGGAACGACCGCCGGATGCCGGGCCGCAATTCCTGAAAATGATCTGCCGTTGACGGAGATCCTCGAGACCCACCTCCGGGGGACCGACTATCCCGTGGTCGTCGGTTTCCCGGCCGGCCACGCTCCTGGAGCGGTCACGTTCCCGCTGGGCCGCCTCGCCTGCCTCGACACGGGAGCGGGTACGCTGGAAATCCAATCAGCCTGAGGGTCTGAACCGGGAGGCCGCCCGGGCCGCGGTCGATTACTGGACGGTGAATCTCAGCTCGCGCTTGAGTTCCTGCCCGCTCGTCTTGTCGGCGAGCGCGACCTCCATCCGGAACGCCGCCGGCAGTGCCTGATTGGGGAGCAGCAGGCTCTTGAGCTCGATGGCATACAACTCGACCTGGCCGATCGACTTGGTGAGGGGCTGGCGGAAAGGTTTCCAGGCGCCCTCCGACTGCAGGTAAAACGTGTAGGTCACCTCGAGATTGGGGCGTCCGAGGCTGGCGTCAACGGCGGGGTTGTACACCTGGTAGTAGAAGGCGAGGGTATCGTCCCTGGCGAGAACCGATTTCGCGCGCGGCACGAGCCGGAACGAGCCGAATATGTAAGGCGGCGACTTGGGTCCGTACTCGGGGAGCTCCGTTCGATCAATCTGCTCGAAATCGGACAACAGGGAGATCGTGCTGGTGTTGAGCGACCCGCCCTGGAACGCCGGGACCTCGATCGTCCGGACCAACGATCCGAGCGTGCCCGGGACGACACGATCCTCGACCACCACGACAATCCTGTACGTCCCGGGGTGGACATTGCGCCGCGCCTGATAGATGAGCGCGTCGTGGGGCCGATCGGCCGCAGGCGCCGGGACGAACGGCTGCTCGCCGGTGAGGTTCACCTCCCGCGCCCCTTCCGAGATCGGCTCGAGCCGAGCGAAGGGACGGATCGCCGACTCACCGCTGCCGTGCGCCACTTCGAGCGGTGTCTCGACGGTGGCCACCAGCAACGTGGTCGTTCCTGCCGTCTTGAAGTGTTCGATCCGGATGTCGAAAGGCACGTCGGTGGGCCCTTTGCCTTGATTCAGGACGCCCTTCAGAATAGGCATCTGGCGCTGGCTTTCGGGGGAGAGGTCCTCGACCGCTTCCTCATCCTCGGCAGCCAGTTCGAAAGCGTTGCTGGCCATCGCAGGGGCCGGAAGCTTCCAGCCGATGCCCCGGGTCTCGGGGTGGGCCTTGATGTAGTTCTCGAACTGTTTCTTGTCGAGCAGGAACGCTCCCGTCGGATTCGATGCGAACCGGAGCTCGAGTCGCTCGGTGATGCCGTTCATCTCGCTGGGTGTGAAAATCCAGAAGTTGTACCGGCTATCCTGCTTCGTTTCGGAGGGTGGCCCGAGCATCAGGAAGACGCGACCGATATCGGTGAGGCAGCCGGTCCTGGTGGCAACCGATGGCGTGAATTTCTGGTCGGCCTGCTCGACCCGCTGCCAGAATATCGCCTCGTACTCGTTCTCGGGGGTCCCGCTCGTGGGGTCCCGCTCGGCCCAGAATTTCTTCACGAAGGCGGCGCGCTCCTCGTCGGTGGCGAGCTTCTTGTAGATCTTCTGTTCTTCTTTAAGGAGCAGCCACTTCACGGGCCCCTTGACCCAGCTCTTGTCGGCACGTTTGTAGTCAACATCCTTGGCGGCCCACGCCACAGGATTCAGGGCGATCAGGAACAGCAAGGGGATCAGAGCGCGACGTTTCATCATGACCAACCTCGTTCGCAGCATCGGTTCGATCAGCGTTCGATCGGGGTTTCGACGGGCCTCAAACGGTCCATACTGAGAAGCGCCGGATTATAATGGCGGCATCGGTGATCGTCAAACAGGATGAGTATGGGCGTCGGGAGCGGGCGCGCATGACGATGCGCAACCTAAAGTTAATTGTTGCCTACGATGGCACCGGTTATTCCGGATGGCAGGTGCAGCCCAACCGGAAGACGATCCAGGGAGTGCTGGAGGATCGGCTGGGCCGGATGCTGGGCGAGACGGTTCGGCTTGCCGGAGCAGGGCGGACCGACGCGGGCGTCCATGCGCGGGGCCAGGTGGCGAATTTTCATACCGCGTGCCGGATCCCGATCGACGGCTTGCGTCACGGGCTTAACGCGCGGCTGCCCCGGCAGATCCGCGTGCTGCGCGTCGACGAGGTCGATGAGGTCTTCCACTCCCGCACCGATGCGGTATCCAAGGATTATTCATACAGCATTCTGGTCGGCGATGTCCTCTCTCCGTTCGACGCTCCATTCGTCACCGAGTTGCGCGGTGCGCTCGAAATCGGAGCGATGGAGGACGCGGCGTGCCGTTTCGAGGGTCGGCATGATTTCACCTCTTTTTGCGCCTCCGCATGCCGCCAGGAGAATCGGACGAGAACGATCACCAGCTCGCATGTGATCGGGAACGGGGCGAGGATTGTGTACCGGGTCTCCGCCGATGGATTTCTTCATCACATGGTTCGCAACATCGTCGGCACCCTCCTGCTGGTCGGCCGGGGAAAGGTGGGCGCGGACGCGATCGGATCGATACTCGCTGCCCGCGATCGGCGCGCAGCGGGTCCGTGCGCTCCACCCCAGGGTCTCGTTCTGGAGAAAGTCTTCTACGGTGATGGGAAGGGAGGTCAGGAGTGAGGATCCTCGTCACGGGAGGGGCCGGATACATCGGCAGCGTCGTCTGCCGCAGCCTTCGCGGATCGGGTCACGAGACGATCGTCCTGGACGATCTGAGCGCCGGGCATCGGCGCGCGACCGACGGCTCGAAACTGATCGTCGGTGATTGCGGCGATAGAGACCTGCTCGCGAAGGTGTTCGCGGCGGGCAAAGTCGACGGCGTCGTCCACATGGCGGCCTCGTGCCTGGTCGGGGAATCGATGACCGATCCGGCGCGCTACTATCGCAACAACTTCGAGAAATCTCTCAGCCTGCTCGACGCGATGCGCGAGGCCGGCGTCGGCTGTTTCGTCCTCTCCTCCACGGCCGCCGTTTACGGCGAACCCGAGTCGAACCCGATCCCCGAGGATCACCCGACGCGTCCCAAGAATCCGTATGGGGAGACGAAGCTCGCGCTGGAGAAGGCGCTGCGCTGGTACCGGGAAGCGTACGGGCTCTCCTATGCGTCGTTGCGGTATTTCAACGCCGCCGGTGCCTCGGCGGACGCCGCGCTGGGGGAGGATCACAGTCCCGAGACCCATCTGATCCCGAACGTGTTGCGCGCGGCCCTGCGGGAGGAGGCCGTCGCGGTCTACGGGACCGATTATGAAACGGTGGACGGGACCGCCGTGCGCGATTACATCCACGTCGAGGATCTCGCCGACGCGCACGTGCGTGCGCTGGAGCGGATCCGGTCGCACCCGGGCGGAGTGATCTGCAATCTCGGCAATGGGGAGGGGATTTCGGTCCGGGAAGTGATCGCCGCGGCCCAACGGGTGACGGCACGATCGATCGCGGTGCATGACCAACCCCGAAGGGCCGGGGACCCGGCACGACTGGTCGCTTCGGCGGAGCGGGCTCGCGCCGAGCTGGGGTGGGCGCCGCGATCATCCCGGATCGAGACGATCCTCTCCACGGCCTGGGAGTTCATGAATTCCCACCCCGACGGGTATGAAGGCTGAGCCTCATTCTTGCCCATGCCGAGAACCCTGTGCTACGATGCGACTTCGGACGCTGTGGAGTGACGACCTCCCCCCATGTCCCGCCCTTCGAGAGATTTAAAGGGAACGATCGAAAGAGGTTCCCTCGAGGAAGCGCTGATCGCGCAGATCCGCTTCGATCGCCTGCCGCGGCACGTCGCCATCATCATGGATGGCAATGGCCGCTGGGCGCGGCAGCGGAAACTGCCGCGAGTGGCGGGTCACCGCGCCGGCATCGAGGCGGTCCGCGACGTCGTCGAGATGTCGGCGAGACTGGGCTTCGAGGTGCTGACGCTCTATGCCTTTTCGGTGGAAAACTGGAAGCGCCCGCAGACCGAGATCGAGACCCTGATGTCGCTCCTGCGCGAATACCTCCGCAAAGAGCTGCACACCCTCCAGAAGAACAACATCGCGTTCAATGTCATCGGCCGCACCGAAGAGCTCGGCGGAATGGTCCGCAGGGAACTCGAGGACGCGATGGCCGAGACGAGCCGCAACGACGGCTTGATATTCAATATCGCACTCTCGTACGGCGGTCGCGCCGAAATCGTCGATGCCTGCAACCGAATCGTCGAGGATCGCCAGAAGGGCCCCCGGCCTTCCGGCCCGGTCGACGAGCTGACCTTCGCAAGCTATCTCTACACGGCCGGCCAGCCCGATCCGGATCTGCTCATCCGCACATCCGGGGAGATGCGGATCAGCAATTTTCTGCTCTGGCAGATCGCCTATGCCGAGATCTGGGTGACCGAAACGTTGTGGCCGGACTTCCGCCGCCGCGAGCTGCTGCAGGCGATCATTGATTACCAGAAAAGGGATCGCCGCTATGGACGCGTGGACGGCGAGGCGAAGCGGCGCGGCCTCTGTTCCGGTAAGGCTCTTGCCTAGGAGCCGGTCCGGGCATTTCGTGGGGCCGCGTTCGGGACGTCGCGTGGCCGTCATGGGGCCGCGATGAAGAGGGTCCTGTCGGCGGCCGTCTTTCTGCCGATCTTCTGGGTCATCGTCAAGAAACTCGGACCGCTGCCGTACCAGATTCTGATGGTGGCGGCGGCGCTTGTCGCCCTCGTCGAGCTGTACCGGCTGGCGGCCCGTCAGGGTCATCGCTGCCACCGGATCGTCGGCGGGTTCGTGGTGCTTCTCCTCCTCGCTTCGTTCGCGATACCCCGGGTTCGCCTCGAGTACGCCCTGGCGTTCGCCGTCCTGACGCTGCCGCTCGCCGCCCTGTGGCGCGGTGGTCCATGGAAAACCGCGCTGGGCGATGCCGGTGTCACGTTTTTCATCTCCTGTTTCATCGGCGTTCCCTTCGGCTATCTCCTGAGGCTTCGAATGCTCGGGCCGCTGGCGGGTGGGGGAGAGACAGGCAGTGACCTCGTCTTTCTCCTTTTCTGCGTCGTCTGGGCGAGCGACATGTTCGCGCTCTACGTCGGATCGACCCTCGGTCGCAGACCACTCTCCCCGAGCGTCAGCCCGCGCAAAACGGTGGAGGGGGCCATCGGCGGCATTCTGGGGGCGCTGACCGCCGCTTTCGTGGCGCGCGCCTGGTTCATGCACAGCCTCACCGTCGTCGACTGCATCGCGCTCGGGATCGTGCTCGGGGTCGTGGGTATTCTGGGGGATCTCGTGGAGTCGATGCTGAAACGCGGAGCCGACGTGAAGGACAGCGCGGCGCTCGTGCCCGGACACGGAGGCATCCTCGATCGGGTCGATTCTCTCCTGTACGCGGCGCCCGTCCTCTACTACTATTACCTGCTCGTCATGAGGACCTGAATTGGGCAACGTGACGCGGCGTGGCGTGGCCCTGCTCGGATCGACCGGCTCGATCGGCGTCCAGGCGCTGAAGCTGATCAGCCATTTCCCCGACCGATTCGAAGTCGTGGCCCTGTCGGCCGGCCGAAATGCGGGCCGGCTGGGGCGGCAGGTGCTCGAGCATCGCCCCCGGCTGGTGGCGATCGGCGATCCGCGGCTTCGGGCTGAGCTGGAGGGACCGGCAAGGGAGGCAGGGAGCCGGCTCGTCGCCGGTCCGGAGGGGCTGTGCGAGGTCGCGACCTGCAGCGAGGCGGATGTCGTGCTCGCCGCGGTCGTCGGAGCGGCCGGTCTGCTCCCGACCTGGGAGGCGCTCAAGGCTGGGAAGGTCGTGGCGTTGGCCAATAAGGAGAGCCTCGTCATGGCCGGGCCGCTCATGCGCGAGGCGGCGGCGCGATCGGGTGGCAGCCTGATCCCGGTCGACAGCGAGCACTCGGCACTCCATCAGTGCCTGCGCGGCGAATCGATCGAGAGCGTGCGCCGGCTGATCCTCACGGCGTCGGGCGGTCCGTTTAGAACGACGCCGATCGAGGAACTGGCCCACGCGACCGCCGAGCAGGCCCTCAAGCATCCGGTCTGGGAGATGGGCCGGAAGATCACCATCGACAGCGCCACATTGATGAACAAGGGGCTGGAGGTGATCGAAGCGCACTGGCTGTTCGGCTTGCCCGGGGATCGCATCGATGTCATATTGCACCCCCAGAGCCGAGTGCACTCGATGGTCGAAATGGTGGACGGTTCGGTGATCTGTCAGATGGGGATCCCCGACATGCGCGGTCCGATTCAGTACGCGCTCGGGTATCCGGACCGCTTCGAGGGCCCGGTCGGGCCACCGGATCTGACGAAGCCTGGGAGCCTCGATTTCTATCCGGTCGATGGGGCGCGGTTCCCGAGCCTGGCGCTGGCCTACCGGGCTCTCGAGGCCGGGGGGACGGCGCCGGCGGTGCTGAACGCGGCCAACGAGGTTGCCGTTGAAACATTTCTGGGAGGCGGGATCGAATTCCTGAGCATCCCGGCCGTGGTCCGTGAGGTCCTGGATGCGCACACGGCTCGTCCCATTCATTCAATGGAAGACATCCTTGAGGCCGACCGCTCCGCGCGATCCGAGGCGGAGCGAATCGTCATGAAAGCGGGGAGAACTTGATCTGGATCAGCTGGCTCTGGGAATACGCGCTGCCCTTCGTGGCCGTGCTGGGCAGCGTCGTTCTGTTTCACGAGTTCGGGCACTACGTTTGCGCCAAGGCGTTCGGGATCACGGTCGAAGTTTTCTCCATCGGGTTCGGAAAGAAGATCGTCTCGTTCGTGCGGCGGG
>JAZGDH010000321.1:0-6275 GCA_036477555.1 Acidobacteriota bacterium | reverse complement strand
AGGAGATGATGGCGCTCTACCGCAGGGAAGGCGTCAACCCGATGGGGCAGATGGGCGGCTGCCTGATGCTGCTGCTGCAGATGCCGATTTTCCTCGGTTTCCTCAAGGTGCTGACCATCGCCATCGAACTGCGCAAGACACCATTCATCTTTTGGATCGATGATCTCTCGCAGATGGATCCATGGAGGGTGACGCCGATCATCATGGGGGCGACCATGATGATCCAGCAGATCATGACGTCGTCTGCCATACCGGATCAGACGCAGCGGCGCATGATGTACATGATGCCGGTCGTCTTCACGTTCTTCATGCTCAACATGCCTTCAGGGCTGGTGCTATACTGGCTCGTCAATAACCTTCTGGGGATCGGACAGCAATATCTCGTCAACCGACAGGTTCAGGGCGAGGAGAAGGCCGCGTGAAGGGGAGGCGGCCGGGATGATACGCGCGTGACGACGGATCAGGAAGAGGACAAGCGGCAGGAGGATGGACCGGCGCCGGCCGAGGCCCCGGCCGACCCGGAACAGGTCCGGGAGCTCGCCTGCCGCCTGGTCCGCGGCCTCGGGCTCAAGGTCGACGCGGATGTGCGTGAGGCGGAGGACACGATCGAGGTCGACATCACGGGAGCGGATCGGGATTATCTGCTGGACCGGCGTGGTGAAGCCCTGAACGCGCTGCAATACTTGTTAAACCGGATCATCTACCGCGGGCGCAAGGGCAAGAAAATTCACGTCGACAGCGAGGGGTTCCGACGTGTCCGCGAGGATGAGATCGTCGAGATCGCTCAACGCACTGCCGAGAAGGCGCTCGACCGCGGCGAAGAATGCCTGCTGAGCCCTCTGAACCCCTACGAACGCCGACTCGTTCATCTGGCGCTTCAGGACAACGACGCCGTGGAGACCCGTAGCCAGGGAGACGGGTTTCTCAAACGCGTGGCCATCCGGCCGGCGAAGAAAGACGACGCCGGCGGGAATGGATCCTAGCGGTTCCGGGGGTGCCGGCCGATGGATTCCCCGCGCTCGCCGTCAGGCGACAATCCGGTTCGTGACCCCAGACCTTCCGACGATTCCCTGCCAGGAACCGACACGATCGTAGCGATCTCGACGCCGCCGGGGCGGGGCGGTATCGGTGTCGTGCGACTGTCCGGATCCGACGCCGTCGGAATCGCACTGCGCCTGTTTCGTCCACTCGCAAACGCACGTCCGCTGCATTCCTCCGCATCGTCCGAGCCTGAGGAGGCGCGTTCGCGGGAAGCGCGCGTGGATATCGAACCGAATCGGCTCATCTTCGGTCGCTTCATCGCGGCCGGCGGCGGCACGATCGATCACGGTTACCTCGTCGCGTTCCGCCGACCGAGAAGTTTCACCGGTGAGGAGAGTGCCGAACTGTGGGCGCACGGCAGCCCGGCTGTTCTGAGGTGGATGGTCGAGGCCGCGGTTGTGGCCGGCGCCCGCCCGGCGACTCCCGGCGAGTTCACCCTGAGGGCGTTTCTGAATGGTCGCATCGATGCCACGCAGGCCGAGGCGATTCGCGACCTGATCGAGGCGCGCACGACGTTCCAGGCGAAGATCGCTCACGACCAGATCGAAGGGCGCGTCACTAACGAAGTCGAGCGATTGAAGGATCGGCTGGCCGAGATCGTCGCCGGGGTTGAAGCGTCGATCGAGTTCTCCGAGGAGCAGGATGCCTCGCGCTTCCTCCCGGAGGGCGGCCTTCTGGATCGGATGGGGGCGCTGAAACGGGACGTCGAGAAGCTGGCGGGGACGTTCGACAGAGGACGCCGCGTGCGGGAGGGATCCCGCGTCGCGATCATCGGTCTGCCGAACGCGGGGAAGTCGAGCCTGTTCAACCGTCTACTCGAGGAGGATCGGGCCATCGTCACGCCGCTCGCCGGGACGACGCGCGACCTTCTCGAGGAAGTTCTCGATCTCGGGGGGATCGCCGCCACGCTGATCGATACGGCCGGTCTCAAGGAAGCGGCGAATGCGGTCGATGCGGAGGCGGTGCGCAGGGCGGAGGGCCAGATCGAAACGGCCGACCATTTCATCGTGGTGCTCGACTGGTCGCGCGACCTGCGGTCGGGGGAGCGCGCGTTACTGGAGCGAATCGATCCGACCCGCACCGTCGTCGTCCTGAACAAGGCGGATCTCAACTGCGGCCTCGGCCTGGAGCGTGTGATCTACTTCCGCAAGTCATGCGACGCACTGGCCGTCTCCGCGCGCACCGGGGAGGGAGTCTCCGATCTGAGGACGCGGCTGGAAGAGATGGTGACGGGCGGCGGCGCGACGAGCCGCGAGGAGCTGTTCATCACCAACGCGAGGCATTACGACCGATTGCTGCGCGTGGCCGAAGCGCTGCGCCGCGCCGAAGGCGGGGCGCGTGACCGAATCGGAGAGGAATACCTCGTCTGTGACCTGAAACAGGGCCTCGATGGCCTCGGCGAGATCACGGGAGAGGTGGGGGTCGAGGACATCTACGAACGGATTTTCAGGAACTTCTGTATCGGGAAATGAACGGCATGATTTCCGCAACATCAACATTCGACGTCATCGTCATCGGGGCCGGCCACGCCGGCTGCGAGGCGGCACTTGCAGCCGCCCGCATGGGATGCGCGACGGCGCTCGTCACCCTCGACACCAGTGCGGTCGGTCGGCTGTCGTGTAATCCGGCGATCGGGGGCGTCGCCAAGGGGCATCTCGTCCGGGAGATCGACGCTCTCGGTGGCGAAATGGGCCGCGCCATCGACGCGACCGGGATTCAGTTCCGCCTGCTGAATGCCAGCCGCGGTCCGGCCGTTCAGGCTCCGAGAGCGCAGGCCGACAAAGATGCCTACCCGCGAAGAATGAGCGCCGCCGTCGCGGCGGCCGCGCGCCTGACGGTCCTCGAGGGTGAGGCTTCCGATCTGATCATCGAGGGTGGCGCCGCGCATGGAATCATCCTCGCCGATGGACGAAGGTTCAGTGCCGCCGCGGTCATCGTGACGAGCGGGACGTTTCTTCGGGGCCTGCTGCACGTCGGGCTCGAGAGTCGTCCGGGCGGCCGGATCGGCGAGTCGCCGGCCGTCGGTCTGTCGCGCGCCCTTGCCCGTTGCGGCCTGCCGCTCGGCCGATTGAAGACCGGTACGCCGCCCCGGGTCCTGCGTGACACGGTCGATCTGGGCCGACTGGTGCGGCAGCGGGGAGATCCCGAGCCGGTCCCGTTCTCCTTCGAGACGGACCGGATCGAACAGTCGCAGGTCGATTGCCACATCACGTTCACCGGCCCGCGAACGCACGACCTGATCCGCGCCAACCTCGACGCGTCGCCTCTGTACAGCGGCGCCATCACCTCGGTCGGTCCCCGGTACTGCCCCTCGATCGAGGACAAAGTGGTCCGCTTTGCCGATCGCGATCGACATCAGCTGTTCGTCGAACCGGAGGGGCGCGAGCACCCCTGGCTCTACCTGAACGGTCTGTCGATGAGCCTCCCCGAGGAGATCCAGTGGAAGGTGGTGCACTCGATCCCCGGGCTCGAGGAGGCGAAGATCGCGCGCGCCGGTTACGCGGTCGAGTACGACTTCGTGCATCCGACCGCCTGTTTGCACTCGCTGGAGACGAAGTCTGTCCGCGGACTGTTCCTGGCGGGCCAGATCAATGGCACGACCGGTTACGAGGAAGCGGCGGCGCTCGGTCTGATGGCGGGAATCAACGCCGCGCTGAAGATCCGCGGCGAACCGTCGTTCATACCCTCCCGCGCCGAGGCGTACATCGGCGTCCTGATCGACGACCTGGTGCTGAAGGGAACGAACGAGCCTTATCGGATGTTCACGTCGCGGGCCGAGTACCGGCTGCTGCTCGACATCGACAGCGCAGACCTGCGCCTGACCGACCATGGGCGGCGTCTGGGGCTGATCGAATCAGAACGCTATGCCCGGTTTCTCGATCGGCGCGAGCGCATCCGGAAGTTCCGCGAAGCGCTCGAGACCACGTCGATTACTCCGCGTGTGGAGGTCGTCGAGAAGGCGCGCTCGATCATGGGAATCCACATCAAGGTGCCGACCTCACCGGCCATGCTGCTGCGGCGAAACGATGTCCGCATGGAGGACCTGGAGCGATTCATGGGCGACGCCCTGCCGAATCGTCTCGGACGCCGCGAGCGGGCTTCGGTTGAAAACCGACTGCGTTACGGAGGCTATATCGAGCGCCAGGAACGTGACGTCGCCAGAATGCGTCGCGAGGAGGCGCGTCGGATCCCGGTGCGCTTTGACTACGCGTCGGTGCCGGGACTGTCGAATGAGATCATCGAGAAGTTGACGACGGCGCGGCCCGAGAACCTGGCCCAGGCGGCGCGCATCTCAGGTGTCACCCCGGCCGCGGTCACTCTCATCAATATTCTTCTCGAGAAACGGCGGCGCGCCATTCCCGACGCGGCGCCGCGCGCCTGGCGGCGTGGCGCGACGATCGCGGCTCCACGCAACACCGGGTCAGGCTCCTCATCCTGGCGAAGAAACCATTCCTAACGCAGAAACCGGTCTTTCACCTCGACGCCGAAGAACTGGTAACCGCTGTACCGCAGGGACAGCGTGCTGCCCCATTCCTCACGCCCGTCCAGGGCGAGGGTGAACTGTCGGACTTCGGCGAGATCCGGCAGCGACAGCTTCTGAAACTCATTGAGGAAAGTGATGCTGTAAAACGAGCCGGTCGGGCGCTTCGCAAGCGGGTAGATCAGGAACCGCGGAGCCTGCCGGTAGGTGCGCAACTCCAGCTTCAGGCGCTGCTCCTGGTTGCCGGGCAACGCTTCGACCTTAAGGATGTTGAAGTTTTCCGCGTCGATCCAGATCCGGCCGCTCCACTCGTAGATCGTCTTGCCGGTCGTGAACGGAAGCGGGGCGGTGAACTCGATGATGTGCGTCAGTCGCAGCGAAAACCATTCTTCCCCGACGTAACCGAACTCGAACAGGTGCTGTCGATCCGGATCGAACATCAGCGTCCAGGAATACGAGTCGGGAAACCCGAAATTGATCGTCGCCTCCTGCGGTCTCCTCCCGAGGCGGCCGGTGTGCTTCTGGCGGTACGGCTTATAGCGTTGCTCCTGAGCCTCGACATACATGTAGTCGAAACGTCGCTGGTGGCGCGGTCGGTCGCTGTCCCGGATCGACTCGATACAGACGAACTGCAAGGCGACGTCGCGATAGACGAGAGCCTTCTCGCCGAGAAAGTGGAGCAGCGCCTCGACGTCGGTCGGTTCTTCGCTGGAAGTTGACGACGATCGCTCCTGCGCGGGTGCGGCCGGCGTGAACGACACCGCGAACAGAGCCAGGGTCACGAGGGCGGCGAGGGCGCGACCCGACGCAATGCCGGTGCAACCTGCTGCCGGGCGCCCCGGGAATTCCCGACCTTCATTCAATCGATTCCTCCCCCGTGCTAACGTAGGTGGCTATGGTACCCCGGCGGTCCAACCGGGAAACCTCCGGGTATGGTTCATTTCGTGAAACACTAGTTGCGCTGGCTGCAACGTTGGGACGAACCATTTCCGGCCCGGAACTCGAAGCGTTCGAAACTCACTACAGACTACTCCTGCATTGGGGTCGGACAATCAATCTGACCGGCCTCAGAAGTGAAGAATCGATTGTCCGACGCCACTTCCTGGAGCCGATCGCAGCGGCGGAACTGATCACCAGCCCCGGAACGTTGCTCGACATCGGATCCGGTAACGGGTTTCCCGCCATCCCGCTGCGCGTTCTGAATCCAGGGTTGGAACTCATTCTGGTCGAAGCTTCGGAACGAAAATCGGCGTTTCTGACGGCAGTCGTGCGGGAAACTGGCCTAACCGGAGTTCGGGTGGAGAAACGCCGACTGCACACCTCGGCCGATCTGGCCGACCTGCTCCCCTGCCGTTATCTCACCTTCCGGGCGATTCGGGGAGAATCGATACTGAGGAAGGGAACGAGCGGCCCGATCCTCGAGCCAGGGGGGCGGGCGATCCTCTTCATTTCCGAGGGGCAACTGAAGGGTATCGAGCGCAATCCACTGCCCGGAATGACGTTCAGGATGTCCCATCCACTTCCTCTGAGCTCCGGATCGGTCGTGGCGGTGCTCGAACCGAGCGTCTGAGCCCTCACCGCTGAAATGTTCCACGTGGAACATTTCAGAGCGGGCATCCGGGGGTGTTCCACGTGGAACATTCGGGTCCGGATTTCGTCGGAGTGTTCCACGTGGAACATCCTGCTGGCGCAGCGCAAGCGAGCGAGGGAAAGAGGCGCCTGCATGTGCTACTCTTTGCGACCTCATGGGCCG
>JAZGDH010000320.1:0-3966 GCA_036477555.1 Acidobacteriota bacterium | reverse complement strand
CGGGACCGGCGGCGCGTCGTCCCGCGTCGAGCGCATCCTCAATGCGGTCGGCGCGAGCGACGCGTGGGTGGACCCGGGTCGCCATTTCATACAGGACCGAGGGGGATTCGCCGCGTGCGACGGGGAGCCGTGTCACGATGACCTCACTCGCCAGGGGACTGAGAATCTCGAGCATCCGGGGGATCGGTTTATCCTTCATCGCCGCGAAGACGAGCGCGGTGCTGCGCCCCGCGTGATGGTCGCGGAGATAGGTCGCCAGGGTATCGCTTGCAGCCGGATTATGCGCACCGTCGAGAAGCAGATCCGTCTCTCCGGGCACGATCTCGATCCGTCCCGGCCAGACCGCCCGCTCGAGGCCCCTAACGATCGCGCCCGCATCAATATCAATGGTCGACAGGCGGGACTCGTCGATCGCCTCGGCGAGGAGCACCGCCGCCGCCGCGTTATCGACCTGATGACGGCCGCGCAATGCGAGCCGTAGCCCGTCGTACTCACGGACCGGCGTCCCGAGATGCACGACCGGAGGATCGGCGAAACGATCCTCTCCTCCGGCGGGACGGATCCGGCAGCTGCTCGTGTGAATCGGACGGGCGTCGGAGCGGGCCGCATGCGACCGGATCACTTCCCCGGCCTCGCGAGCCTGGCGCCCGATGACGGCGATCGTGCCGGGTCTCAGGATACCGGCCTTCTGATCGGCGATCTCAGCGAGCGAGCATCCCAGCCATTCCATGTGATCCATCGCCACAGGCGTGATGGCGCAGGCGATCGGTTCGACGATGTTCGTGGCGTCGTAGCGACCGCCCATGCCGACCTCCAGGATTGCGATCGGGACGCGCCGATGCCTAAAGTAGAGAAACGCGAGGGCCGTCGTGGCCTCGAAGTAGGTCGGGCGCTCGCCACCCTCGCGCTCCGTCTCCTCGATGGCGTCGCGCACCTCGGTCGCCAGCGTGGCGACCTCGTGCTCACCGATCGGCGCCCCGGCGACGCGAATCCGCTCCTCGAAGCGGACCAGATGGGGCGAGACGTACAATCCGGCGCCTGTTCCCGCTTCGTGAAGGATGGCGTCGAGGTACGCCGCGACCGATCCCTTGCCGTTCGTCCCCCCGATCAGGACCGAGGGGATCGCTGCGTGGGGATCGCCGAGCCTTGCGAGGAGTGCGCGGATGCGATCGAGGCCGGGCCGGATCCGGTGAGGTTCGAGCGACTCGAGATAGTCGAGCGCCTCCCGATAGTTCATGGTCTCACTCAGCCGGAGATCTGCTCCAGCGTGCGTCCGCGTGTTTCTTCGCCGAGCAGCATCACGCCCGCCGCACCCACGACGAGAACACCCGCGAACATGGTGAAGATGAGAGGGAATCCGCCTCCCCACGACTCGAGGATCGCACCGACGATGAGCGGCGCCAGGATTGCCCCGAGGCGGCCGAAGGCCGCGGCCGAGCCGGCTCCCGTGCCGCGCAGACGCGTCGGATACAGTTCCGGCGTGTAGCCGTAGGTCACTCCCCAGGCGCCGAGATTGAAAAACGACACCATGCAGCCCCAGGCGATCAGCTCGGACGGCGTATGCGCCAGCCCGAAGAAATAGCTGGCGACGGCGCAGAGAAGCATGAACGGCGCCAGCGTCGCCTTGCGCCCGATCTTTTCCACCAGGTAGGCCGCCGCGAAATAGCCGGGAAGCTGCGCGAGCGTGATGAACAGGGAAAAGCGAATCGACTTCGCCATCGGGAGTCCCTGTTCGTAGAGAAGTGTCGGCAGCCAGATGAAGATTCCGTAGAACGAGTAGGCCATCGTGAACCAGAGGATCCAGAGCATCGCTGTGCGGCGCAGAAACTCCGGGCCGAACAGATCACGGACACGCGCCGGTCGGCCGGAGTCGGGATCCGGCTCGAGTCGATCGCCGGGGGCAGTCGTCACACCGATGCCGCTCTCCACGGCGCGCAACGTCGACTCGGCCTCGTCGATCCGGCCGCGTGACACGAGAAAACGCGGTGACTCCGGCAGAGATCTCCTCAGGATCAGGACGTAGAAGGCGGGGAGCGCCCCGATGAGGAAGGCGAACCGCCACGGGAAGGGTGAACCGCGTGACTCCGACCACGAAACAAGGAAGTATCCGATCAGCAGCGCAACCGTCCACCCCAGGGCCCAGAACGATTCCAGGAGCACGACCAGTCGGCCCCTGTGGCGCGCCGGCGAGAACTCGCTGACGAGAGAAGCCGCCACCGGCAGCTCGCCGCCGAGACCGAGTCCGACCACCACACGCAGCAGGAGAAGTGACGTAAAGCTCCAGGCGAACCCGCACAGACCGGTCGCGATGCTGAAGATCAGCAGGGTGACCTGAAAGATACGCTTGCGGCCGTAACGGTCGGAAAGTATCCCCGCGAGGGCGCCACCCACCAGCATCCCGAGCAGAGCTCCGGTACCGGTCCATCCGATCTGCGTCGGACTGAGGGACCACTCGTCCTTGAGATGCGGCAGAATGAAAGAGATGAGCCCGGTGTCCATCGAGTCGAAGAACCAGCCGAGTCCGCTCAATAGCAGAAGCTTGTAATGAAAACGGCCGAGAGGGAGGCGATCCAGCCTTTCGGAGACTCGCATTTAGAAAGCTGTCCGGATCATTCTGTCGAGAGGGATTGTCTGCGTGCGGCGACGGTGCCGGGGAAAGGCACCGGCTCGACGGGTCGGGCGCTCTCGCGCGGCGCAGGCGGATCGGGGCGGGGTGCGCCATCGCCCGGCTCCGATCCGGGCAGTGACCCGCTCCGGGGCGGTGAGGCGGAGAGAAGATCCGGGTTGGCCATGAACTTCAGGCAGCGGATCAGGACGTCGCGCATCTCGCGGCGTTCCACGATGAAATCGAGCATCCCCTTGTCGAGGAGGAACTCGGATCGCTGGAACCCTTCGGGAAGTTTCTCGCGGATCGTCTGCTCGATCACCCGCGGCCCGGCGAACCCGATCAGGGCCTTCGGCTCGGCGATGTTCAGGTCACCCAGCATGGCGTAAGAAGCGGTGACTCCTCCGGTCGTCGGATCGGTCAGAACCGAGATGTAGGGGATCCGCGCTTCGTGCAGCTTGCGGAGCGCCGCAGCAATCTTGGCCATCTGCATCAGGGACAGGATCCCTTCCTGCATGCGCGCTCCTCCCGAGCAGGAGATGACCAGGAGCGGAACGCGCTCTTCCAGTGCCCGCTCGATCGCGCGCGTCACCTTTTCGCCGACCACCGATCCCATCGAGCCGCCCATGAAACCGTATTCCATGACCGACAACACCACCGCCTGCCCACCGAGAGTACCCCGGGCGTTGATGGCGGCGTCATTCAGCCCGGTCCGCTCGCGGTACGAGCGCAGGCGGTCCTTGTACGGCTTGGTGTCTCTGAACTTGAGCGGATCGACCGAGTAGACGTCGGTATCGAACTCCTGGTAACGCCCTTCGTCGAACAGCGCCGAGAGGCGCTCGCGTGCCGAGATCCGGAAGTGGTAGTTGCACTTCGGGCAGACGTTCGCGTTCCGAAGGACTTCCTTCTTATAGATGATTTCCTTGCAGCTGTTGCACTTGACCCAGAGCCCCTCGGGCACCTGCATCCGCTTGCGTTCGACCGGTTGCTTCGGCTTCCGGGCCTTCTTAAACCACGCAATTTCCATGAGTTTCAGGTCCCCTGCGGGCACCCCCCGGGTGACGTGCGGGAATCATAACGGGCAGGGAAGGCCCGGTCAAGGCAACGAAGTCCCGCCGCAGTCCACCCTCCCCGCCCCGGCACCCGTTCGGGTGCGCATTGTCCGTACAACCCCCCCCTGAAGACTGCTCATCGTGCGACATCGAGGCTAACTTCGTAAGCGATCGGGAGATATGCGGATCATGACCAGAGCACTGTCCAGAATCTGATCGCGTCGCGTGCGAAAACTGGACCCTTCCCCGGACAGGCTGCATGGGATCAGGGGCCGCCAGGGCCCGATTCGAACTTGAGATCGACTCCCC
>JAZGDH010000032.1:0-6445 GCA_036477555.1 Acidobacteriota bacterium | reverse complement strand
GATCGTGCAGGTGGAGCACCCCCTCGACGCGGTTCGCCTCGCCGACGACGATGAGCGACGTGATTTTACGGGATTCGAGGACGTTCAATGCGCGCGCTGCCAGCTCGCTCCGCCCGATGGTGGCGGGGCTCTTCGTCATCACGTCGTCCACGCTCAGCCGAAGCAGATCCTCACCGCGTTCGACCGCTCTCCGGAGGTCGCCGTCGGTGACGACGCCGGCCAGGGTCCCGTCCGATTCGACCACGCAGGTCATGCCGAGTCGCCGCTTGCTCATCGTCCCGAGCGCCTCGCGCATCGCAGTTCCGGTCCTGACGATCGGGGCGGTGTCCGCGGGATGCATCAAGTGGCCGACCGTCAGCACCTTCCGGCCGAGGTGCCCGCCCGGGTGATTGCGGGCGAAATCATCCAGGCTGAACCCGCGACGGGCTATCAGGGCCATCGCCAGTGCGTCGCCCATCGCCAGTGCCGCCGTCGTGCTCGCCGTCGGCACGAGCTCGAGAGGAGAAGCCTCGCGCTCGATCCGGACGTCGAGATGGACACGGGCGTTGCGTCCGAGCGTCGACTCGGGATTGCCGGTCATCGCGATCAGAGCGACGTCGAGGCGCTTGAGGAGTTCCATCAGGCGGAGCGGCTCCTCGGTCTCACCGCTGTAGGAGATCGCGAGCACGACGTCGCCGGCGACGACCACCCCGATATCTCCGTGGACCGCCTCCGCGGGGTGGAGAAAGAGGGCTGGTGTGCCGGTGCTGTTCAGCGTCGAGGCGATCTTGACCCCGATCAGCCCCGATTTGCCCATGCCGGTCACGATGACGCGGCCGCGGCAGCCGTGCAGGAGATCGACGGCCCCATTGAATTTCTCGTTCAGGCGCGGGATCAGGTCGCGTATGGCGCGCGACTCCAGTTCGAGAACCTCACGTGCGATGTCGTGCGGCTTCATCGACCCCTCGCAGCGGCGTCGATCGCCAGGACACTGCTAAGCACGTCCTCGACCCGATCAAGCGGGAGGGCGTTCGGGCCATCGCTCCGCGCGGATGCCGGATCATCATGCACCTCGCAGAACAGCGCGTCGATGCCGACGGCGGCCGCGGCGCGAGCAAGCGGGGGGATGAAAGCGGGATCACCACCGGACCGGTCGCCCTCGCCGCCCGGAAGCTGCACGGCATGGGTGGCGTCCATCACGACCGGGTACCCGAGCCTGCGCATGATCAGCAAGGAGCGAAAGTCGACCACCAGGTTCCGGTATCCGAACGTCGTCCCCCGCTCGGTCACGAGGATCGACTCGTTCCCCGCCGAGCGAACCTTGTCGATGGCGTGCTTCATGTCCCAGGGCGACAGGAACTGTCCCTTCTTGATGTTCACGACCGCCCCGCTGCGCCCCGCTGCCACGAGCAGATCGGTCTGACGGCAGAGGAAGGCCGGGATCTGGAGAATATCGAGGACCTCGGCAGCCTCTTCCACCTGCGCAGGCTCGTGAATATCAGACAGCACCGGCACGCCGACCTTCTCCTTCACACTTCGCAGGATGCGCAACCCCTCCTTCAATCCCGGCCCGCGAAATGACTCGACCGAGCTGCGGTTGGCCTTGTCGAAGGACGATTTAAAAATGTAGGGGACACCGAGCCGCCCGGTGAGGTCCTTGAGCGCCCTCGCCATTTTCAGCGCATGCTCCGGGCTTTCGATTACGCAGGGTCCCGCGATGAAGGCGAGCGGAGCTCCTCCGCCGATCGCCAGGTTCCCGGCAATCGGTACGCGCCGGCTCAGAGGGGCGTCGCCGCTATCGCCGCGAATCCCGGTAGCTTTTGCAGGCATCGATGAAGCTCCGGAACAGGGGATGGGGGGCCATCGGCTTCGATTTGAACTCGGGATGAAACTGGCAGGCCAGGAAATAGGGATGATCGGCGAGCTCGACAATTTCGACGAATCGGCGATCCGGCGTCTCGCCGCTCACCCGCAACCCCTTCTGGATCATTGTATCGAGGTGCTCCCGGTTTACCTCGTAGCGATGCCGGTGGCGCTCGCTGATCTCGCTCTGGCCGTAGGCGGCGTGGGCGGAGGTATTGTCCTTGAGGACACAGGCCCACTTCCCCAGTCGCATGTTCCCTCCCATCGCCTCGACCCCCTCCAGCTCGCGCAACTTGTAGATGACCGTATGCTCCGCGTCCGGGTTGAACTCCGCCGAATCGGCCGTCAGCAGCCCCGCAACATTACGCGCGAACTCGATGACGGCGCATTGCAGGCCCAGGCAGATCCCGAAGAACGGAACACGCTGTTCACGAGCGTACCGTATCACTTCCACCATCCCCGAGACGCCGCGAATGCCGAATCCGCCCGGCACGAGCAGTCCGTGGCAATCGCGCACGGATTCCTCGATGTTGCCATTCTCCAGGTTGTCGGCCTCGATCAAGCGCAGGTCGACGCCGGTGTCATTGGCGATGCCGCCGTGGGTCAGAGCCTCGTTGAGGCTCTTGTACGAATCACCGTAGGTCACGTACTTGCCGACCATGCCAACGGTGACGCGGCCCTCACCGGGGTTCTTGACCCGGCGAACCATCCGGACCCAGTCCTCCATGTTCTTGTCCCGGTACGGGAGATCGAGCAGTTTGAGGAGGATGGCGTCAAGCCCTTCCTTCGCGAGCACCAGGGGGACCTCATAAATCGTCTCGACATCCTTGGCCGTGATGACCGCTTCCTCGGGGACGTTGCAGAAGAGCGCTATCTTCTGCTTGAGCTCGCGCGGGATGATGCGATCGGTTCTGCACAGCAGCACGTCGGGCTGGATACCGATCGCCCGCAAATCGCGGACCGAGTGCTGGGTCGGCTTGGTCTTCAGTTCTCCCGACGCCCCGATGTAGGGAACCAGGGTCAGGTGGACGAACACCGCGTTCGTCCGGCCCGCCTCCAGCCGGAACTGGCGGATGGCCTCCAGGAACGGCAGTGACTCGATATCGCCGACCGTTCCGCCGATCTCGACGATCTGGATGTCCCGATCCTTTGAGACGGCGCGGATGCCTGCCTTAATCTCATCGGTGACGTGCGGAATCACCTGGACGGTCCCGCCGAGATAATCGCCCCGCCGTTCCTTGGCGATCACCTGCTCGTAGATTTTGCCGCTGGTGTAATTGTGATCGCGTGACGTGACGGTCGAGGTGAAGCGCTCGTAATGACCGAGATCGAGGTCGGTCTCGACGCCATCCTCCGTCACGTATACCTCGCCGTGCTGATAGGGACTCATCGTTCCCGGATCGACGTTCAGGTAGGGGTCGAACTTCTGCAGAGTGACGCTGAATCCACGGGACTCCATCAGCCGGCCGATCGAGGCCGCTGCCAGTCCCTTGCCGAGCGATGAGATCACACCGCCGGTGATGAAGATGTACTTGGTCGGCACTCTCACCTCCACGAGATCAGGATCCCAGGGCTCTTTCCACCGCCGTCACATCCTCTGGTGCGTCCACGCCGAGATAATGACCGCGCGCCGCGAGCACCCGGATGGTCCGGCCCCGCTCGAGAACCCGCAGTTGTTCCAGCCCCTCGACGCCCTCCAGGGTACCGTGGCCCCAGGACGCGAACTCCTGAAGAAACCCGGCCCGGTAAGCGTACAGCCCCACGTGACGGAACCACTGTCCCCCCGCCCCGAAGTTCCCGCTCTGTCGATGCCGGTGCGGGATGCGACTGCGCGAGAAGTAGAGCGCACGCCCGGATTCGTCACAGACGACCTTGACGACGTTCGGGTCATCGGCCGTCTCGGCGTCCGGCAGCGGCTCCCGGAGCGTCGCCATGTCGACCTCGTGCTCGGAGTCGAGGCAGTCAATCAGGGCATCGATATCGGCAGGTTCGACGAGCGGCTCGTCCCCCTGGATGTTCACGTAGATGTCGGCCGGGAAACGGCGCGCCACCTCAGCCAGCCGATCGGTGCCCGATGCGTGCTCCGGCGATGTCATGAGGGCCTCACCCCCGAATCCTTCGACCGCCTGGCGAATTCTCTCGTCGTCGGTCGCAACCACCAGCCGCGACAGGCGCTGCGCGGCCCGCGCACGCTCATAGACCCTCTGAACAAGCGGCTTTCCACCGATGAGAGCGAGAGGTTTGCCTGGGAAACGGGAGGATCCGAACCGCGCCGGCACTACCCCGAGTGAATGCATCTTCGGCCCGGGGTCAGGTGACGGATCATCGTCAGGAATCTTAGCGCACGCCGCGGTGGGGTGTCAAAGGTCGTCGCGGGCGCGCCGATGCCGGGCGCGTGCCTCGTCTTTCCGCGGCCCGTGCCCGAATTGTCTGGACAGCAGCCGTTGCGATGCTAATATTTGATGGTGTGCGCGATGTGTCGCTGGAAGACCGTACGCGGGATCGGCGGCGCATGGAGGATCTGCGATGTCCAATGAAGTGCAGAAGACTCTCGATTCCCTGGGATGGCAGCTGCCCGAGGTCGGGAAACCTCTCGGATCCTACGTTCAGAGCGTTCAGACCGGTAATCTGCTTTTCATTTCCGGGAAGTTTCCGAAAGAGAACGGCAGGCTGAGACATGTCGGGAAAGTGGGGCGCGAGATCAGCGTCGAACAGGGTACGGAAGCCGCCCGACTGGCGGCGCTCAATGTCCTGGCGACCGCACGCCAGGTCGTCCAGAACCTCGATCGGATCCGCCGCGTCGTCCAGTTGACCGGTCACGTCGCCGTTGCGCCGGGATTCCAGGACGGCTTCGATGTCATGGAAGGCGCTTCGGAGGTCTTCGTCAAGCTTTTCGGCGACAGGGGAAGGCACGCCCGCCTCGTCCTCGGTGTCGCGGAGCTGCCGCTCAACGCCTGCCTGCAGCTGGAAACCGTTCTCGAGGTCGAGTAGGCAAGATCCGTCGATGCATGCCCGCGCCCGATCGGGGGAGCACCCTTGAACCTGCCCTTCAAGAAGCACGTCCTGATATGCACCGGACCTCGCTGCGGCAACGAACGCGGCTCCAACCGCATCCGTCAGGAGTTCCGCCGGGAGTTCGTCCGTCAGTCGATGATGACCGGAGTCAAGGAGACGCAATGCATCTGCTTCGGGCTGTGCAGCGTCGGCCCGAACGTCATCATCTACCCTGACGGCATCATTTACAGTGGTGTCCAGGCGAAGGACGTCCGGGAGATCGTCCAGGAGCACCTGCGAGGCGATCGGGTGGTCGACCGGCTGCTCTACGAGAAGAAGGAGCAACCCCCGGTCGAGGAAGCCGAGTTCGATCCGTTCGCCAAGAAGACCTGAAGGTCGTTTCATTCCGCGATTCACCCGCTACCACGAGCCTTTCCGGGCGGGGTATAATCCCTGCATCATGCGCGTAATCCCATCCGGCATCCCGATCGTGACCGATGAGCTGGCCGATCGATACGGCCGCATAGCCCGGAGTCTCCGGGTGTCGGTGACCGATCGCTGCAATCTGAGATGCCTGTACTGCATGCCGGACGGGCGGATCCAGTGGTTCCCGAAGAGCCACCTGCTCTCCTTCGAGGAGATCCGGAGGGTGACCGCGATCCTGGTCCGACAGGGCGTGAGGGAAGTCAGGCTGACCGGGGGTGAACCGCTCTTGCGCCATGACCTGCCGGTCCTGGTACGGATGCTGCGCGGGATCCCCGAGCTTCGGAACATTTCGATCACAACCAATGGGCTGCTCCTCGAGTCAATGGCGGCACCACTCCTCGATGCGGGAGTGGATCGATTCAATGTTCATCTTGACGCTCTCGAGCCGGGCGCATTCCGTGAGGCGAGCCGTCGTGACGAGCTCGGTCGGGTGCTGGGAGGGCTGGCCGAACTGGAGAGGCTCGAGGCCTTGCCGATCAAACTCAACGTTGTCCTGATGCGCGGCATCAACGACGATCAGATACCCGCCTTCGCCGACCTTGCTCGAACCAGGCCCTGCCAGGTCCGATTCATCGAGCTGATGCCTCTCGGCGGGGGAGAGCCGCTGGAACTCGATCGCCTGGTGCCGGGTCGCGAGGTGCGCGAGCGAATCGAAGCGCTGCATCCCCTCATCCCGATTGGACGGGATCGGCCATCGGCCCCGGCGACCGTCTACCGCTTCGCGGATGGGGTGGGGGATGTCGGGTTCATCAACCCCGTCACCGAGCCGTTCTGCCGGGACTGCGATCGGATCCGTCTCACGGCGGACGGGATGCTCCGTAACTGTCTCTTCTCGCGCCAGGAGGCCGACCTCAAGACCCTCGTGCGCGGCGGAGCGACCGACGAGGAGATCGCCCGCGCCGTTCGTGACGAGGTCGCCGCCAAGGGTCCGGGCGGCTGTTTGGACCTGGGTGAGTTCTACCGGGAGCGAGTGCCCCGCAAGATGTGGCAGATCGGGGGCTGATCCGCCACGCCGATCCACTGTGCTATCCTGCCGTATCCCGAGGGAGAGGTCATTGTCGGTGAGTGGTATCTCGACCGGGCTGTTTGCGGCCGCATCGGCGGGCGTGCTCGGGGCGCTTCT
>JAZGDH010000319.1:0-13562 GCA_036477555.1 Acidobacteriota bacterium | reverse complement strand
ACCGGATCCTGGGCGCGGTTGCGTCGCTTCTGGGGAGCCTCAAGGGCTCTGAACTTCCGGACAATGCCCTGCTTGCGATCGAGGCGACCGGCGGCAGCGGCTTCCTCATATTCCTCGATGAGGGTCGAGGATCGGGTGGTCCGACACTCGCGGAGCTGGCTGAGATCGGCGAGCGGCTCGGAGCGCGGATCCGCGAACAGGACGACATCGCTTCATGGTTGCGATCGGGCCTGCTTGATTTCAATATCGGGCATGCCGTCGTATCGGGCAGCTCCATCGCGCGGTTCGAGAGACGTCTCGCGCATGCGATCGGAGAGGCCCGGGCGATGACATTTCGGGCGACCGACCGTCAGCAGCAGGAACGCGTAGCCGAGCTTCGCAGCATTCTGCGAGGTGGCACCCTGACGACCCACTACCAGCCGATCGTCGACATGGAGATCGGCGCGATCATGGGGTATGAAGCTCTCACAAGAGGTCCGGCCAATACGCGGCTGGAGGTGCCGGAGGCGCTGTTCTCGTGCTCCGACAGCGCGCGACTGTCGGAAGAGCTGGATGGGTTGTGCCGCACGCAGGCGGTCCGCAATGCGCGGGGCGTCGGATCGTCCGTCAAGCTTTTCGTCAACGCCCTCCCTGAGGCGCTTCGCTCGCCGAGCTTCACACGAGACGGGCTCGAAGCGCTGTTGGCAGAGATCGACCTGGAGCCGCGAAACCTCGTGCTGGAGATTACCGAGCGTTGCGCGATCGACGACCTCGAGGCGTTCTGCGTCGAGTTGTCCGCGATCCGCAGGCAGGGGTTTCTCGTTGCGATCGACGACGTCGGGACCGGGTATTCCTCGCTGCATAGCATCACGGAAATTCAACCCGAGTTTCTCAAGATCGACATCTCCCTGATCAAAAACGTTCATCAGAGCCTCATCAAGCAGCACCTCGTTCAGTCGTTGCTGCAGGTCGGCGCAAGAATCGGAGCGCAGGTGATCGCGGAGGGGATCGAGTCTGAGGAGGAATGCCGTACGCTCCGCGCGCTCGGGGTGCGGTACGGACAGGGCTACTATTTCGCCCGACCGGCGCCCCCGTTCCCCACGTTGGAGCGCCGGGGACCGGGGATGGCTTGAGCGGTCGCGGAGCGACCCTGCCCGAGCCGATGCGTATCGCCGGTGGAGAGCGATGTCAACATGAGCGGATTGAGTGATGCTGCGCTGAGCTTCGTCCCGCTTGCCTCGCTCGTGGCGGGGGCGGTGGCGGTCATCCTCTGCCTGCTCGCCATCGGTCTCATGCGCCGATCGCTGCGACGTTTTACCACGCAGGTGCAAGAACTCAGCCGCCATCCACGGGTCGGCAATCTCTCGCCCGAATCCGAGCCGGCCCTGGGTGACCTCGCCTCAGAACTCAACACGCTGCTGGAATCTCTGCGCGAACAGATTACCCAGGCCACGAGTCGTGGAGATGATATCCGCTCGCTGTCCGCCGGTCCCCCGGACCTCGCGTTGATCGGGATCGACGGAGACTGGCAGGTGATCACCTTCAGCCGGGGCGCCGTCGCGTTGACCGGCTGGTCGGGTGACGAAATGATCGATCATCACGTTGAAGCGCTCTTCGCCCCGGGAGAATGGGAGAGGATTCTGCCGAAGCTTTCCCGCCGCTCGCTCAGGCAGGCCGGGATCTCAGAATCGGTCCGGCTCGTGCGCCGCGACGGCAGCGAGTTCCCCGCTCGTCTTTCGGCCGGTCCCAGTGGCGGGGATGGTTCCACCGCGGGAATTCTGATCGCAGCGCGCGACGTGTCTGAAGAGGAGCGGCTCGGCGGCAGGCTGCGGGAATCCGAAGAGCGGTATCGGCGCCTCGTCGAGGGAATGAGCGACGGGGTGTTCATCGTCCAGGCAGGACTGCTCGCATACAGCAACCCGGCGCTGGCGCGGATGGTCGCGATGGAGCCGTCGGAGTTGCGTGAGGCGCCCTTCAGGGAGATCGTCGATACACGCGACGTGCTGCGCGTGGCGGAGATCCTCCGGGAAGCCGAGGAGGGCGGCACAGCCCGCGGAGAGATCGTCTGCCTTCTGGCACGGCGGGCCGATCACCCGATCGAAGCCCGGATCGCATGGACCTGCGTTGATTTCCGTGGTCGGAGGGCGGTGATCGGCACGGTCGCCGATCTGACCGAACGGGCGCGGCTGCAGCGTGCCGTGGTGGAAAACGAGAGCCGCCTGCGGGCGACGCTCGAAGCGACCGGAGACGGCATCCTCGTGCTCGGGTGGCGGGGAGGCCGCGCCGAGGTGGTGATCGCGAACCCCGCATTCTGCCGGCTCTTTGGCGGGTCGCAGGAGGAGTGGGTCGGCTCAACACGCGATGAGCTGGCGATCGCTCTCGGTGAACGGCTGGCCGACCCGGGAATTTCGGCCGAGCTTCTCTCGGGAGGTCTGCAGGGGGAGGTACGGCGCGATGGGGTCGAGATCAGAAAACCTGCCGCAGCGTACGCCGATCTGGTCGCCGGCCCGGTCCGTCCGTCCGGCGATCCGGGCGTCGGGGTCATTCTCATGGCGCGCGAGGTCACCGAACGGCTCCAGGGGGAGCGTCGGGTGCGCGACAGTCTGGAGGATCTGTCCAAAGCCAAGTCGGATCTCGAGGTGGCCTACGGTGAGCTGGCCTCGACGCAGAAGGCGCTGGCCCAGCGCAACGAGCAACTGGAGACGATCAACACCGAGCTCAAATCGCTCGACGAGATGAAATCGAACCTTCTCGCCAACGTCAGCCACGAGCTGCATACGCCGCTTGTCTCCATCAAGGGTTACACCGAGATGATCCTGAAGCGCAAACTGGGCCCCCTGACTCCCGAACAGGAGCGGGGCCTGCTTGTTGCGCTCAAGAACATCGATCGACTGATCGAAATGATAGATAACCTGTTGAGCTTCTCCCGCATGGAGAAGGGTGAAACCCAACTCCATCTTGAGAACGTCGCCCTGTGGCAGCTCATCGACGAAGCGATCGAGATGGTCGGTGATCGGATGAAGAGGAAAAATGTCACTCTCTCCACTCAGTATGAGACCGACGATCTCGTGGTACGGGGAGACCGCATGAAGGTGGTCCAGGTCCTGACGAATCTGCTGACGAACGCCGTGAAATTCAACCGTGATGGGGGCGAGATCCGGATCGCAGCGCGGCGCGGCCCGAAGGGGTTCATCGAGATCGAGGTCGCCGACACCGGGGTCGGGATCTCTCCGGAGGAGCAGAAGAGGATCTTCGAGCGTTTCTATCAGGCCGACTCGAGCGCCAGGCGGCGCTATGAAGGGACCGGCATCGGGCTCTCGATTGTGCGCGACATCCTCCGTCTGCACGGCTGCTCCATCCGGGTCGCAAGCGATCCGGACAAGGGCTCGGTCTTCACATTCACCCTCCCGTTCGCACGGCTGGAGAATCCCTCCCGGCCACGCCCGGCCGCGAATCGACGGCAGACGTCCAGATAGATCCTCGTTGACGCCGCGCCGCGCATCTCGATGTTCATCGTCACGCCCCACATGCCCTCTGGCGTCCGGCCTCGGCCAGGAGAATCGCCGTCGCCGCGTGGACATTGAGTGAGGAAACGCCCGCTCGCATCGGAATGCGGATCCGCTGATCCGACGCCTTCAGCAGCGTGGCCGGCAGCCCTCGAGCCTCGCTCCCGACCAGGATTGCGACGCGGCAGGCCAGATCGGCGCGATCGAGTCGAGTCGTTCCTTCCGGATCGGCCGCGGCGATCGCCAGTTGCGCGTGGCGCAACGCCGCGAGGCCGTCGCGCGATGAGGCGCGCAGGATCGGGAGGCGGAAGTGCGCGCCCATCGCGGCGCGCACGACCCGGCTGCCGTAGGGATCGGCGCATTCCTCCATGGTGATCAATGCATCCCCGGAGAGGGCCAGCGTCGAACGGGCAATCGATCCCAGGTTCCCCGGGTCCTGCACGCCGTGGGCCACCACGACAAGCGAGATATCGGGATCGGTGAGATCCGCGAGAGCGTAGGCGCGTCGTCGGATCAAAAGCACGATCCCCTGATCGGCCGATCCGGCGACGATTCGATCCAGAAGTCGCGGACGGGTCCGGATGACGGGCCGCCCCGTGGCCTGCAGCCGGATTCCGATCCGCCGCCCCTCGGCGGTTTCGTCGAGCACCGTCGATACGAATGCGGTGTCGACCTCGGCTTCCGCATCCAGCGCCTCCAGAGCCAGATGTCGCCCCCATGCGATGTACAGCCCCGAGCGTCGTCGCGCCGATGGCTCGCGCTCGAGCGCACAGGCACGCTGGATCGCCGTGTTGCGGGCGCTTTCCACGATGCGCGTGGTCTGTTTCATGACTGACGCCGCCCCCGCCGTCCCGGAACCGTACCGGGCCGATCTCAACCAGAACTGATCTATAGTGTTCTCAGAATTCGATGAAACGCGTCATCCCGATTAATCCCGATGCGCCCGATCGGCGCCTGCTCAGCCGCGCCGCGGCGCTTCTGCGGCAGGGTCGCCTGGTCGCGTACCCGACCGATACGTTTTACGCGCTCGGTGCCGACCCATTCAACACCGCCGGAATCGACCGGATATTCGAAGCGAAGGGCCGGCCAGAGCGCATGGCCCTGCCCCTGATCGCGGCCGACGAGTCCTCCCTGAAGCGTTGCGTCGGCGATTTTCCCGACAGCGCCGCACGTCTCGCCGCGGCGTTCTGGCCCGGCGCACTCACCCTGGTGTTCGTGGCCGCCGACACCATTCCGTCACGGGTCCTCGGGGGGGGCCGGACCGTCGGGGTGCGTCTCTCATCCAATCCAGTCGCCAGCGGGCTCGCCGGTGCAGCGGGCGTACCGATTGTGGCGACGAGTGCAAACCTCTCCGGTCAACCGGCACCATCCTCAGCGGCCGAGGTCGAGCAGGCGATCGGCGGATCGGTCGACCTGATCCTCGATGGGGGAGTCACACGTGGCGGCCAGGCTTCCACGGTTCTCGATCTCACGTTCGATCCACCGCGTGTCATCCGCTCCGGGGCGGTGCCGCTCGACGAGGTGGAAAAGGTTCTGGGTCGTCGGCTGGCCTGAGAGGAGATCCCCGGTCCGCTCTCCAGAGAGATGAGCCGGACCGACCGCAGCGGATGGAAATCACCCCCGGGGGTCAGCCGGAAGCCCTGCACCCGCTCGCTCCTGGCGACCGAGACATGCCGGTGCCAGAGACTGATGTACGGGAGATCGCGCGAAAGGATCCCCTGGATCCTCCCGTACACGCGTCGTCTTTCCTCATCATCGAGCGTCGCCGCCCCTTCATCCAGTAGCCGATCGACCTCGGAATTCTCGTAACGGCCACGGTTGAATCCGTCCGGGGGCATGAAACGTGAGTGAAATCGTAACCTCAGAACATCCGGATCGGTGATCTCGGTCCAGTTCGACACAACCACCTGAAACCGGCCCGCCTTCAAGTCGTCATAGAACGTCGGCCATTCGAAGGAACGGATCGTCACCTCGATTCCGATCGCGGTGAGCTGCTGCTGAATGATCGTCGCGATCTGCCGGGCCAGCTCTCCCGAGGGAGTCTTGTAGGTCAGCTTGAACCGGATGGCGGGCCCATCCCCGTCCGGATCGATCCGCCCCGCTGCATCGAGAAGGGCTTTCGCTCTCTCGATGTCCGTCGCGTGTCGGTCGACCTCGCCGGAATACGCCCAGTGATCGGGTGAAAGGAATCCCGTGGATAGCGCGGCGCGGCCGTGCAGCAGATGCCGGACGATCTCCTCACGATGGAGGGCGTGCGCGACGGCGGTGCGTACCCTGACATCCGACAGGATCGGGTCCTTCATGTTAAAAGCCATGTAGACGTAGTTGCGGCCCGGTCGGCTCTCGACCACGTACCCGGGCGTGTCCCGGATACGTGCGAATTGATCGGGTGTGAGGTCGTTGATGATCATGTCGACGCTGCCCTTGAGCAGGGCCAGCAATCTTCCCGTTTCCGAGGGGATGATTCGGAGGCGGATTCCCTCGACGCCGGCCGCTCCAGCGAAGTGGTCATCAAACCGGATCAGATCGATTGTCTCATCCTTGCGGTAGGAAGCGAGGCGAAATGGGCCGGTGCCGAGCGGCTTCCGTGCCGCCTCCGCACCGCTGCCGTACTTGAGTACAGGAACGTTCAGATTGGTCAGGATTGGAGCAAACGGGCGTGACAGACGGAAAACCACCGTCCTCTCGTCCGCAGCCTCAATCGTGTCGAGAACCGTGAGGTCTCCCTTTCGAAATGAGGGAACCTCGTCTTCCAGAATGGATCGATACGTGTAGACGACGTCGCGGGAGGTGAGAGCGGAACCATCCTGAAAGAGAACGCCGCTTCGCAGCCTCACGACGACGGTGAGGGGATCGGGTCGCTCGTACGACTCGGCCAGGTCGACCTCGGGCCGGCCCGCTTCGTCCACCCTGAACAGGCCGTTGTAGATCAGTTCGTTGACCCGCTTGGACGCCTCGTCGGATCCGAGCCTCGGATCGAGGCTGGCCGGCCCGCTGTCGATCGCCAGAGTGAGCAGTGTCCCCGCATCGTCCCCGGATGCGCAGGCGAGGAAAGTCAGCGCAAGGATTACCGCGGGAAGCGGCGCTTTCTGAACGCGGATCATCGGCCGTTGAAGGCGGGGACGATTGAGCCCAGGACGACGGGGTGCCTGGCGCCGGTCGCCGCCGGGAGATTATTGGGGATGCCGAAAATCGTCTCGTTGGCCAGGATGGCGACCGCCACCGCCTCTTTGGATGCGACGGGCAGACCGTACTCCTCGCTGCTGGTGATCGTCAGTTCGGGCAGCGCGGAGCGCAGTTGTTCCATCAAGAAACTGTTGAGCGCACCGCCCCCGGAGACGATCGCTTCCTCATAAACGTTGTTCGGCATGACATGCTGGCGGCAGGCCGAGGCGATCGACTCGGCGGTGAACCGGGTCATGGTGGCGATCAGGTCATCGTTGGACAGCGTCCCATATCGTTTCGTCAGGTTATTGAGGAACGATCGTCCGAACTCATCGCGGCCACAGGTCTTGGGCGGCGGCTTTTCGAGATAGCTGTGGGTCAGGAGTCGCGCCAGAACATCCGGCCGAATGACACCGCGCCGCCCGTAGCGTCCGTCGTGATCGAATGACTCGCGGCCTCCGGTGATCTGCGCGACGAGTCCATCGAGGATCATGTTGCCCGGGCCGGTGTCGAATCCTACGACACCGTCCGCCCCGGCGCTCGCCGGGATCGCGGTCAGGTTGGTGACCCCCCCGATATTCAGGGCGATGCGCCCGCGGGACCTGTGGTGGAACAGAAGGTAATCGACGTAGGCCTCGAGCGGGCCGCCCTCGCCTCCGGCAGCGAGATCGCGGGCGCGGAAATTCGCGATCGTCGTGATCCCGGTCCTCTCCGCGATGACCGTCGGCTCGCCGATCTGGAGGCTGCTGCGCACCGGGATGCCGGTGAGGGTGACCGATTCGGGCAGGTGCTGGACCGTCTGCCCGTGAGAACCGATCAGATCGACCGCCTTGAGATCGATCCCGGCCTTCTGCGTGATGTGGGTGATCGCCCGGGCGAAAAGCTCTCCCAGAAGGACGTTGATGCGGCACAACGTCGTCACGTCTCCGGAGCCCGATTCGGAGCAGCCCAGGATCATGTCGCGGACCTTGGGGGAATACTGCAGGGTCTCGTGCCGGACGAGGCGCCAGGACAGCGCCTCCCCCTTTCCGCGCACACGAACAATCGCCGCATCCACGCCGTCGGCCGAGCACCCCGACATGATCCCGATGATCAACCGCTCAGGCTTCGCGAGGATCGGCTCGAACATCGCCTCTTCCTGCTCCGCAAGTCTCTGCTGAACAGAGACTTACACTATGTGGGCGCCGATGATACTCAAATGCGGCGTGAGGATCAACGTGTTGATGAGGCCTCTTCCATGACCTATAATTCCGATCGCGCCAATTTTGGGTGTAACTCGTTGATGGACGGGAGGATCATCTTCTTGCATCTGAGACTGAAACCAGTCGTTGCCCGGGTCGTGCTGGCCGCTCTGCTCGTGATCCTCCCCGGCCTCGCCGGTGCTGCCGGGCACGAGAAGGTCGTCATCCTCGGATTCGACGGCGCCGACGCGAAGTTGATCGAGCAGTACATCGAAGAGGGGCGTCTCCCGAATCTGAAACGACTGCGCGACGAAGGGTACTACGCCCAGCTGAAGAGCACACACCCGCCGCAGACCCCGGTCTCCTGGGCTTCCTTCACGACGGGACTCAACCCGGGCCGGACACAGATCTTCGATTTCCTCCGCCGGACGGAAGGAACCTATCTGCCCGAGTTCGCGATGATCCGTGAGGGCCGCAGGGTTCTTCTGTTCGGGGACCGAAACGCGATCGCCCTGGGAGCACTCGGCGCGCTGGTGGGGGGGATCCTCGCAGGCGCTGCGACCCTGATCGTGCGCAGGCGGATGGGGCCGGGACTCGTCGCGGCGGGGATCGGAGCGCTGCTCGTCGGTGGCCCGATGGCCTGGATGGCCGGGACGTGGCTGCCGCGGGAGATCCCGACGGCGACCAACGCGCGGCAGGGCACGCCATTCTGGACGGTCGCAGCACGAGCAGGGATTGAATCGCGCGTCCTCAATGTACCGGCCACCTTCCCGGCGGAGGAGCAATACGGCCTGACGATGCTCTCGGGCCTCGGTGTACCCGACATGCGCGGACGGATCGGTTCGCCCTCCTACTTCACATCGGATGAGGGACTGACGCTGTCGATCAATCAGTTCAGCGTCGAGATCATCAGGCTCGAGGGCCGGCGCGGGCGGATCGAGACCTCTCTCGTCGGCCCCCTCAACAAGCCCTTTTTCGAATACGTCGTCCGCGAAGGGCTTCGTGGGATCCGCGATGCGAGCGCCCGGAGCGAACGCCGGGCGGAGATTGAGAGCGATCTCGAGAAGCGCGGGATCCCACGCCGTCTCGATGTCCCTTTCACGCTGCACGTCACGGACGACGATCTGACGATCGATTTATCAGGGCGACGGGAGACTTTGCGCGCCGGCCAGTGGAGCGACTGGTTCGTCGTTCCGATCCCGGTCAATCCGGTGGTGGACACGATCGCGGCTCTGAAGGGAATCGTCCGGTTCAAGGTGCTGGAACTGACGCCCGAAGTGCGATTGTACATGTCGCCGCTCAATTTCCATCCCGAATGCCAGCCGGTGCCGTTCACTTCGCCGCTCGGCTTCGCACGTCAGATGCTCGATCGCTTCGGCCTGTTCCGCACTCTCGGATGGCCAATCGACACCTGGTCGATGCCCTCAGGCCTCACGGACGAAGCGCACTTCATCGAGGACATGGACTCGACCGTCGAGAAGCAGGTCGAGATGATGAAGCACTTCCTGGATCATGGCCAGGAGCGCCTCTATCTTCAGGTATTCGATTTCACTGATCGTGTGGGCCACCTGCTCTGGCGACTGCACGACCCCGGACATCCGCTGTATGACGTGGAGCTGGCCGAAGCGTATGCGGGGGAGATCGGGAAGTCTTACGAACGCATGGACCGTATCGTCGGTGACGCGATGGAACGAATCTCGCCCGGCACTGCCCTGATCATCTGTTCCGATCATGGATTCACATCGTTTCGGCGCGGCGTCAACTACAACACCTGGCTGGTGGAGAACGGATTCATGTCTCTGCGGCCCGGCGTTCACGGGGGCAAGACTCTGGAGGATCTCTTCGATCGCGGCGAATTGGGGGAGTTCTTCAAACACGTTGACTGGTCGCGCACGAAGGCCTACGCGATGGGGCTCGGCAACATCTACATCAATCTGCTCGGAAGGGAGCCGCAGGGAAGCGTCGCGCCGGGTCGCGAATACGATGACGTCCGCGACTCGATCGTGCGTCAACTGACCGATCTGGTGGACCCCGAGACAGGAGAGAGGCCAGTGACACGGGTCCTGCGGCGCGAGGAGATCTATGAGGGATACGATCCCCGCATCATGCCGGACCTGCGGCCAGCGAACAACGAACATTACCGGGTCGGGTGGCAGACGGCGCTGGGTGAGGTGCCCCCCAACGTATTCGAGGACAACCTGAAGGCCTGGAGCGGTGACCATTGCTCCGTCGACCCGGACCTCGTGCCGGGCGTTCTGTTTTCCAACGTCGACCTGAATCGGTCCGATCCCTGGATCGGCGATATCCATCCGACGGTCCTCGGGCTCCTGGGCCTGGAGCCGGAGAAGGGGCTCGATGGACGATCCCTGCTGCACTGATCGGCGCCGAGACGGTGCGTCGATCACCAGAACCCTGGCGATCGTGATGGCCCTCGTGATCGGGGGCGGGCTGGCCGGGGAACTGTCGACGGCCGCCGAGGAGCGTGGCTCGCGGTCGGAACGCCGTGAGGCGGAGCGACGACGTCTCGATCGGGTCCGATCCGAGATCGAGGAGCTGCAGAAACGGTTGCGGCTGGTCGACTCGGAGGCGAACTCGATCCTGGAGTCGCTCGATACCCTCAACCTCGAGATCGCTCTGGTCGGGCGTGAGAGAAGCGTGCTGCGCCATGAGCAGGTGGAAACGCTCGCACGCGAGACGGCGACTCGCCGCGAGGCGGCTCAGGTCGAGGCGCGGCTCGCAGTCAGTGAAGAACGGCTCAAGGTGTGGATGCGCGAATCGTACAAGCTGGGCCCGATGCGTTACATGAGAATCGTCGCGGCGGCTTCCTCACCGGCTCGCGTGGCTGCAGCGCATCGATCGATGGAAGCGCTCAGCCTGGAGGCGGGGAAACGGGTGGAGGAGTACCGCAGCGATCGCGCCCGGCTGGAGGAATTGACCGACGCGCTGGCGAAGGATAAGCGCCGGCTTGCGCGGCTGCAGAATCGTCTCGATGAGCGGGAAGCGAGCTTCGTCGATCTTCGACACCGCAAGCAGAAGATGCTGACATCGGTGCGCGAGGAGCGGGCGAGCCGCGAGCAGGCTCTCGATGAGCTGCTGGCATTGGAATCGGAGATCCAGGACTTGATGGCCGCGCTGCGGGACCGGAGTTCGCAGACGCCGATCGCCGATCTCGACTTCGAGCGTTTTCGGGGATTATTGAGCTGGCCGCTGCGGGGTGTCGTCGTCGTGCCGTTCGGCAACGTGCGTCATCCGAAATTCGGGACTGAGGTGCCACACCACGGAATCGACGTCACCGCACCGGCGGGGATGGATGTCGCCGCCGTTTTCGACGGACGCGTCGTCTTCAGCGACTGGTTCCGGGGGTACGGACCGATGATCGTCATCGATCACGGCGAAGGTTATCTCTCGGTGTACGGACACCTGGGACTGCGCCTCGTTGATGTTGATGACGATGTCCGCCAGGGGGACGTCATCGCACGCTCGGGTGAAGGGGGAACGTTCGATAACACCGGCCTTTATTTCGAAATCCGTCACGACGGGATAGCTCAGGATCCCGCCCTGTGGCTTCTGGAGCCTGGCGCGATCGCCGCCGTCCCGACGGACGGCGCGGGAGCGATCGGTCGGGAAACCGCTCCCTGAGATGAGGGACTCCGCATGAAGATCGCCTTCGATCGCAAGGTCCTGCTCGTGGTGTCGATCGTATTGATCGGTCTGACGATATCCGGTGCGTTGATGGGCCGCGTCGTCGCGCGCGAGGGGACCTACGCATACCTGAAGCTGTTCAATGAGGCTCTGTACCTGATCGTCCACAATTACGTCCAGCCGATTGAGATCGAAACCGTGATGGAGGGAGCCTACCGAGGAATGCTCGAATCCCTCGATCCGGGAAACGAGTACCTGACCTCCGATGAATTCAGCCGCGCGAGCCGCGGCGAGGATCGGGGCCCCGCCGATGTCGGGCTCGCGCTCTCTAAACGGCGAGGGTACGTCGTCGTGATTTCCGCAGTGCCGGGCGCACCCGGCTCGGAGGCTGGAATCCGAACGGGGGATGTTCTGGTCAGCATCGCCGGGCTGTCGACGCGCTTGATGGGTGTCTGGGAGGCGACCCAGGCACTGCGGGGTAAGGAAGGGAGCGAGGTCTCGATCGTCGTCAATTCGGTCAGCGGCACCGGGCGCGAGACGATCACGCTGAATCGCTCGACCCCGAGCGGCAGCGGGATCCGAAACTCCAGTCTCGATGATGATGTCGGTCTGGTCCGGATTACAGGGATCGAGTCGGGGGACGCCCGCGCTCTGGATCGAGCACTGGCCGGCTTCCGCGAGAAGAAGGCCGCTCGCCTTCTACTCGATCTCCGTGGGTGCTCTTCACGATCCCTGGCGGAGGCGATCGGTATGGCGAGCCTGTTCATCGCGGACGGTCCGATCGTGACGGTCACCGATCGTTATGATGGTGACAAGGCCTATCAGGCGGACGGACGCAAAATCGCCTGGGAGGATCCGGTCGCCGTTCTCGTGGATGAAGGGACCTCGGGGACCTGTGAACTGTTCGCTGCGGCGCTCCGGGACGTGATCAGTGCACCGCTGCTGGGTGAGAAGACATGGGGCCTCGGCACCCGCCATCAACTTCTCCCCCTGCGCAACGGAGATGGTGTCATCCTCGCCGTCGGACGATTCCGCTCCCCCGAAGGTAAGGAGTGGAACGGCGATGGGCTCGAGCCCGATTATGAGGTCGTCGGTGACGAGCGCGAGGAGGGCGACCCGCAGCGGCGCAAAGCGATCGATTACCTTCGAGGACAGTCGCCAGCGGCTTCCCGATCAGCCGCCTGAAGCGGGGCCGCGGGCGGCGCCAGGCGACCCTCTGGCCTCTCGTGACCCTGGCGGCGCTCCTCATCGGCAGCGTCGCCCTGCTTTCGTGGCTCGAGCGACGCCCCACCGACCCGGATCGATCACCGGCCCCTCGCGCTGATCAGGCGGAGCCTGCCCCGGGAGAATCGCCCGCAGGGGGCGATCCTCAGACTACGCCTGCATCCCCTTCCGATCCGGACTGGCTCGATGCCGGGCGACCTGCCCCGCGGGTCGCCATCATCATCGACGACGTAGGCTACCGTGAGCGCCCCGCCCTCGAACTGGCGAGGATGGGGCTTCCATTGACCTTCGCGATCCTGCCCTTCCAGAGGTACTCGCGTTCCCTCACCCAGAGACTGAACGCTTCCGGTTACGAGGTGATCCTCCATCTCCCGATGGAGCCGCTGGGGTATCCACTGAATGATGCCGGGGAAGGGACCATCGGCCTGGAGACGGAGGCGGGGGAAATTACCCGCACCCTGGAAGAGGCCTTGCGGGAGGTCCCATATGCCGTGGGGGTCAGCAATCATATGGGCGTACTATGCTAAGTTGTTGTGACTAAAGACTAAGTTTTTTCAGAGACCCCTGTTTTGGGTCGAATTGGGACCATGTTGGGACCAAGTTTTCCGAAAGCTCCTGCGATTACGGTCTTTTCGGTCGGCTGTGTTGAGCGATACAGGGCGACCTTACGGAGTGCCTCGCGCTGATCGTCCAGGTCAACGATGTTGTAGCGGTCGAAGATGCTGCGGGTCTTGTGGCCGCTGATCGCCATAGCGACGGACTCGGGATTGCCCGCTCTCACCATGTCGCGGACCGCCGAGCGGCGTAGGTCGTGGAACAGGCGTCCTGGCACTCCTGCGGCCCTGCAAGCGGTCCTCCATGACTT
>JAZGDH010000318.1:0-4250 GCA_036477555.1 Acidobacteriota bacterium | reverse complement strand
GCCGCGCCCTCGATCGTCGCCGGCAGCCCGGTGGCGATCCAGTCACCCGCCAGGTGGAAGCGGTCGATCGGGGTCAGGGAGGCCGGCCTTCGGGAAAGCGTGCCCGGGGCGTGAGCGATGGTGGCCCGTCTCTCCTTGATCACCAGGGAGTGTCGGAGCGGCGCGCGGCGCGTCTCGGGGAAAAACTGGTGGAGGTCCTCGACGGCGGAGCGAATCAGGCTCTCACGGGACTGATCGACAAGTTCGCGTGCGGCGCTGCAGACGAGGGTGATGGCGTGCGCGCCTCCCCCCGGGGCGGAGAGCGCGTGCCGGTTGAACATCCATTGCCAGGTGCCCCCGAGCAGCCCCGCAAAAGAGAGCTCACAGACTGGAGCCCCGAACCATAGGTAGACCGAGACGATCGGCGAGGTCTCGAGTCCGGCCGACCCGGCGAAGAACGGCTCGGCCGACGCGCCATCCGGCAACAGGTCCGGCAGCGCGTCCGGAGTGACGGCACCGACCACGGCGCCGGCCTGGCGCCGCTCACCGTCCGCCATGAGGACACCGGTGCACCGGCTGCCATCGACGAGGATGCGGCGGACGGGCGCGCGCGTATGCACCTCGCACCCGCGACCACGCAGATAGCGCGCTGCCGGCTCGGCGAACAGCTCGCTCAGCCCGACCTTCGCCAGCCCGAGCCTCGACCCGCTTCCCCCGGCGAAGAGGCCGTCGCGCAGCACCGACAGGAACATCGCCGCCGAGGCTCGCTCGGGTGATTGGTTGAGCGCGGCGATCGAGAGCGGATACCAGAGGCGCTCGTTCGCGTTCGCCGATTGCCCTAGCGAAGCGAGCCACGCGGCGACTGTCCGGCCGTCGAGCGACTCCATCACCTGATCCCGATCCCGGCGCGCCAGTCTGCGCAGTTCGAAAGCAATATTAAGAAACGAAAGACGATCACCGAGACTCAGCCCGGGAAATCGCAGCAATCCGCACAGGACATCGAGGGGGGCGGCCAGCGCGGGAAGACGAAATGTGGAATGAAGGCCACCCCGGTCGACAAAGGGAACCTCGAGGCGCTCCTGCCAGTCGACCCGATCGGCGGCTCCGATCCGATCGAGAACGCGGCGCGTCTCGGCGTAGCACCCCATCATCAGGTGCTGCCCGTTATCGACCACCGCTCCTGTTTCGGGATCGAGCCAGGAGCGCGCGCGTCCGCCCAGATAGGGACGCGCCTCGAGCAGGAGAACCCGCCCGCCCGACTCCGCCAGCGCGGTTGCGGCGGCGAGTCCGGCCACTCCACCGCCGACGACGATCACGTCGGGGGCGCCGCCGGTCGATCCGCGCATCGTCAGCTCCCGACGTGTCCGGTCACCCTGGCCCGCAGCGCAACCCCGAACTGCTGCAGACGGGGCACCCTGATCCTGCTCTCGAACACCCTGAACCCCTCCGCCTCGATCCTGCGCAGGAGCCGACGGTAGATCGCCCCCATCACCTCCGCGGCGAGGAGCCGTGGACGATCCTGGTCGGGCAGATGCCGCGCGGCCTGGACGAAATACTCCCCGGCACGTCTCGCCTGGTGGCGCATCAGCGCGAGGTAGGCCTCGTTGCGGTCACCCGCGAGCAGGGCGTCCTCGCTGTAGCCGAACGCGGTAATCTCGTCGAGCGGCACGTAGATCCTGCCGCGCGAAGCGTCGTTCTTCAGATCGCGCAGGATATTGGTCAGCTGCAGAGCGATCCCGAGCTCGACGGCGTAGTCGCGGCTTTTCGGGTGCCGGCAACCGAAGATCGACAGGCACATTAACCCCACCGTCGAGGCCACACGGTAGCAGTAGGCTTTCAGGTCATCGAAGCATCCATATCGCGTCCGCGTGAGATCCATTTCGACTCCGTCGAGCAGGTCCTCGAACGGCTCGCGGGGAATCCCAAAGCGCCGAATCTGCTCCTGGAGCTCTTGAGTGAGCGGAAGGTCGGGCCGCGCGTCGTAACAGCGTCGGATTTCCTCGCGATACGAGAGCAGCTGGTCGGCGGCACAGGAATCCGATCGATCGCGCTTCCCGATGCGCCCGTCGCCATCGGGCCCGGCGGCCGATCCGTCGGCGATATCGTCGATGACCCGGCAGAAGGCATAGACCGTCTCGATGGCGCGCCGCTGGTCGCGGGGAAGGAGAGAGAAGGAGAAGTGAAACGACGAACCCCGGGACGAGCGTCCCTTCGAGGCCCGGGCCCCGGTCGAACTCAACTCCGCCATCGCACCGCCCTCCCCAGAATCCGGGGCGCATCGGCCGCCCGGACCCGGGGCCGTCTGCGGAACACGTCGTAGTCGACCGCCTCGATCGCATCCAGGATCCGCATCCCCCCGAGCCATGTCAGCTTCAGCTCCCAGCGCAACCTTCCACCGACGGTCGTGCACAGCGGCCGGCCCCCCTCGAACAGTTCGCGGGTGCGGCCGATCATGCTCCGCATGAGAGCGCGGAACCGATCCGTGACCCGGCCCTCACGGAGGTCCGTCTCCGTCACCGAGAATCCGGCTCGATCCTGCTCCGGCAGATAGATGCGATCCTTACGGAGATCGATGGCGACGTCCTGCCAGTGATTCGCCAGCTGCAGCGCCGTGCAGATCCGATCCGACCAATCGAGCATTCGCGCATCGGTGTAGCCGTGAAGATGCAGGATGAGGCGGCCGACCGGATTGGCGGAGAGACGACAATAGCCCAGGAGCGCCTCGAAATTTTCATAACGAGTCCGGACGCAGTCGATTCGAAACGCCTCCAGCAGATCCCGGAACGGCTGCCCCGGCAGATCGAACCGCCGTCCGGCCTCCTTGAGGGCGACGAATACCGGGTGCTTCGCATCCCCCTGCAGGCAGCTCTCCAGCATGTGACCCCACTCATCCAGTCGCTCGAGGCGCTCTCCCCGGTGACGGTCTTCATCGGCGAAGTCGTCGGCGGTCCGGGCAAAGGCGTAGATCGCATGGACGGCAGGCCTGATGGCGGCGGGCAGCAGGAGCGAGGCGACCGGAAAATTCTCGTAGTGACGCCTCGTGAGGCGCGCGCAGAATCGCTGCGCCTCCTGCAGGGAACAGGGGCTCCGCAGGACCGCTCCCGTGGAGATGGTCTCGGTTCCCGGCGTGGATAAGCGCATGGGATGGCGGATGATAACACCGACCGGCTCCCCGGGTTGTTGTATAGTTTTCCCGTCCCATTTCGGCATTCGATCCGGCGGGGCTCGGAAGACCGGACCCCGGGCGTGGGAGGGGGGGGGAGCGATTCGACGCCCACCGCCAAGATCGACGGAACCCCATAAAAGGACCCCCGGTACAATCGTTTCGGGAGCGGCGGAGGGTGGATGCCCAGTGAACCCACGGATCTGGAGCTGGTCCGTGAGGTTCTGGCGGGACGGACCGACCGGTTCGAAATCCTGATCCACCGCTACCAGCGCCTCGTCGCCACGGCGGCCCTCCGCATGGGGGTGCCGAGGCAGGAGATCGAAGACGTGACCAACGAAGTCTTCTACAAGGTCTATCGGAGCCTCAGGCGGTACGAACCGGCGCACGCCATGTCGACCTGGCTGTACCGGATTACCGTGAACGCCGCGCTCGACCGGCGGCGCAGCCTGAGACACGAGGCATCGCGTAGCGAGCTGCCGGTAGAAATCCGTGATGACTCTCCCACGCCGGATCAGACCGCTGATGAATCGTCCCGGGCGCGCCTGCTGCACGAGGCGCTGGGACGGATCCCCGAACACTACCGGACGCCGCTCATGCTGATGCACGTCGAGGGGCTGGCGGTGGAGGAAGTCTCCCGCATCCTGGGCCTGCCGGAAGGGACCGTGAAATCACGCCTTTTTCGGGCCCGGGCGATGCTGAAACAGGTGATCATGCGCCATTACCCCGTCCTTACTCCGATGGGTGAAACCGGAGAAACACTATGACGCTGTTCGGACGGCGCGGTCGTCCCGAGGATCCCGGATCCGGCTGGGTCGAATCGGTCCTCAGGCCGATCCGCGCTCAGAAGATTGACACCGACGTGAGCCGTTCCGTGCTGGCCCGAATCGCGGCCGAGCGGGCGCGCCCGCTGATCCACCCGATCCTCGTGCGCCGGCCACGCCTGGCCCTGGCGGCATGCATCATGGGAGGGGTCGTCTCGTTCGGACTGGTCGTTGCGACGCTCCTCACCCTCGCCATCAATGGGGATGAGGGCGTCCGGCAGATAGGAACGCTCCTCTCCTCGGCCGGCCAGCTATTCGTCGTCGTGGGCGGACTCTTCCTCTCC
>JAZGDH010000317.1:0-2242 GCA_036477555.1 Acidobacteriota bacterium | reverse complement strand
CCGAAGTCGGCGATCTTGACCGATCCGTCCTCACCCAGCAGGATGTTCGCCGGCTTCAGATCGCGGTGCACGACGCCCCGCTCGTGGGCGTGGGCGAGCGCGTCGGTGATTCTCGTGACGATCGTCTCCACCCTGGCATGCGGGAGGCGGCGGCCGGAGATCTCGTCCTTGAGGGTCCGTCCGGGAACATACTCCATCGCGATGAAGGCGAGATCGGCCGATTCGTCGCGGCCGGCGTCGAACACCGTCACGATCCCCGGGTGCGAGAGAGTGCCGGCCGCGCGCGCCTCGCGAGCAAATCGTTCGAAACGCTCCGCGCGCTCCTCGGGGCCCAGGTCGGCCGGAACCCGGACCGTCTTCAGCGCGACCTGCCGGCCGATGACCGGGTCGCGGGCCAGGTAGACGACGCCCATGGCGCCGCGGCCGATCTCGCGCTCGATCGCGTACCGCCCGAGCTTTTTGAGCGATCCTTTAGTCGACATCATCGCCATCCCGTCGACCTCGTCGAGTGGGAATCAGGCATCTTTGGGCAGGAGTTCCTCGAAGCGCGCCTTGTCGTTGGCCTTCATGAAGGCGTCCTGGGGGGTGATCTTCTTGCCCTCAAGCAGGCCCATCAGGCAGTCATCCATTGCCTGCATCCCGATGTTCTTGCCCGATTGGATGACCGAGTAGAGCATCGGGGTGTTCCCCTCGCGGATGATGTTCGGCAGTCCCGGCGTGCGCAGGAGGATCTCGTTGGCCGCGCACCGCCCCTTGCCATCGGCTGTCTTCAGGAGCAACTGCGAGACGATGCCGACGATCGACTCCGACAGGCTCAGCCGCACTTGAGGTTGTTCGTCGGCCGGGAACGCGTCGATGACACGGTCGATCGTCTTCGCCGCATTGTTCGTGTGCAGCGTCCCGAACACCAGCACGCCCATCTCGGCTGCCGTGAGCGCCAGAGAAATTGTCTCGAGGTCGCGCATCTCGCCCACCAGGATGACATCGGGATCCTCGCGCATGGCCGCGCGCAGTGCGGGGCCGAACCCGCCGGTGTGGGTTCCGACCTCACGGTGGGAGATGATCGACTTCTTATTCTGGTGAACGAACTCGACCGGATCCTCGATCGTGACGATGTGCTTGCTGTAGGTGCTGTTGATCCTGTCGATGATCGCCGCGAGCGTGGTCGACTTCCCCGAGCCGGTCGGCCCGGTCACGAGCACGAGACCCTGGTTCAGGTGCGCCAGCCCTTCGACCGCCTTCGGGAGCTTCAGTTCTTCGAGGGTGATGATTTTCTCGGGAATGATCCGGAAGACGGCGGCTGGGCCGTTCTGCTGGTAAAAGTAGTTGGCGCGGAAGCGCGCGACCCCCTCCAGCCCGTAGGCGAAGTCGAGATCGAGCCCGGCGCGGTACTGATCCCACTTCTTCTCCGATGTGATCTCCTGCAGGATGCCGTGCAGCGTTGGATCATCGAGAACCGACCATCCCGAGATCGGCTCGAGCGCGCCGTGCGTTCGCATGCGCGGCTCCAGCCCGGTCGCCAGGTGAAGGTCGGACCCTCCCTGATCCTTGAGCTGGCGGAGCAGTTCGTCGAGGCGCGCCATCGTGTCCCTCAGGCGAAACGCCGCGGATCCTCGCAGTTCCGCAGCGCTTCCTCCTTGGAGATCGTCCCGGCTTTCACAAGATCGGCAAGGGATCCATCCAGCATGCACATCCCCTGCGCCGACCCGGTCTGCAGGGTCGAACGGATCTGGAACGTCTTGTTCTCGCGGATCAGGTTGCCGACCGCCTTATTGATCACCAGCACCTCGATCGCCGGCACCCGCCGTTTTCCGTCGCTGGTCACCACCAGGCGCTGCGAGACGATGGCGCGGAGCGATTCCGAGATCATCGTCCGGATCTGCGACTGCTGATTGGGCGGGAAGACCCCGACCAGGCGGTTGATGGTGCGGATGGTGTTGTTCGTGTGCAGGGTCGCCAGGACCAGGTGACCGGTCTCGGCGGCGGTCAGGGCCAGCGCGATCGTCTCCAGGTCGCGGAGCTCGCCGATCGCGATGACATCCGGATCCTCGCGCAGCGCCGCGCGCAACGCCCGCGCGAACGACTCGGTGTGGCGAACGACCTGCCGCTGGTTGACGACACAGCGCTTCGAGGGGTGCAGGTATTCGATCGGATCCTCGATGGTGAGAATGTGATCCTTCCGCTCTTCGTTGATGATGTCGACGAACGAAGCCAGCGTGCTCGACTTGCCGCAGCCCCCGGG
>JAZGDH010000316.1:0-4282 GCA_036477555.1 Acidobacteriota bacterium | reverse complement strand
GGAGGAGCGGTTCGGCGAGTCGGTCGCGCCGGTGCACGAGCGGCTGGCCCGCTATTTCGGGGAACTCGAGCGGAGCCGCTTCATCCGCTGGACCGGCTGACGGCGACCCACGTCAGGCGGCCGCTTTGCCCTTCCCGCCACCCGCGTAGAGAACCCAGCCCAGCAGGACCAGCACCGCGCATCCTCCGATCACCTTGGCGAGGAACCAAACGGGGTTGATACCCTCTGGCGGAAAGAGCGAGAAGACGAGCGCCACGAGCGTCGTCGTCAGCCCCAACATTCCGACGAGGCCAGCACCCGTCACACCGCCGGGAACGGGGATCGCCCCTTCGGGACGAGGTGACCGATCGCGTGCCAGCTTGATGAGCGCGGCGAAGAGGTACACGTAGGGAATGAAGTAAACGATGATCGTGATATCGATCAGGAACAGGTAGGCCTCCCGCACCTGCGCGCCGGCAAAACCGAGGATGATGATCAATGACGACGAGACGCCGGTCGCCAGGATCGCGATGTGGGGCGATCCGTAGCGCGGGTGGACCCTGCCGAATGCCGCTGGCAGATAACGGTCGATGCCTGCGACGTAAGGGATGCGCGAGCAACCGGCCAGCCACGCGCTCACCCCGCCCAGGCCTCCGATCCCGATCAGCAGCGCCGAGGCCCCGGCCAGGAAACCGAGCCCCGTCTTCTCCTGGACGGCAGCGATGGCGTAGGCGGCTCCGCTCAGCAGGCCGACCTCCTCTCGCGGCAGGGCGATCAGGAGCGCTGCTGTTCCGAGCAGGTAGATGCCGGTGATGATCCCGCCGCTGATGAAGATGGCGCGCGGGACATTCCGTCGCGGCTCGACGATCTCCTCCCCCATCATCGATCCAACCTCGAGCCCCGAGAGGGCGAAACAGATCTGCGAGAAGAAGGCGAGCGTCCCGACGGTGAAGACCGGAACGAGCGCTCCTTCCGTGACGGGAGTGGCTGCGCCCAGTCGGAACAGCGCGTAACCGCCGAGCACAATCAGGAGCATCGCCGGGATCCAGGTCCCCAGCGCGCCGACGTTGGTGATCCAGCGACCATAGCTCAGACCCCGTATGTTCACGAGGATGACGAACCAGAAAAGGACGAGTGAGAGGGACGCCATGAAGAGCGGGCTCTGCTCGAGGTGCGCGAAGTCCGGGCCAAGGGTGAAGAGCAGATTTCCCGCGATGAAGATCAGCAGCGTCGGAAAATAGAAAAGGTTGTTGGTCCACAGGCACCAGCCGCTGATGAAGCCGTGGCCATCCCCGAAGGCCCGCTTCGTCCACGCGTAGATGCCCCCTTCTTCGGGATAGCGCGAGGTGAGGTCGATGACGGCGAGGCCGGACGGGATGAAGAAGGCGACGAGCGCCAGCAGCCAGAGCGGCAGGGCGCCGTAGCCGTAGCCGGATGCCGAGGTCAGCCACCACCGCAGCCCCGTGATGGCGACGACGTTGAGCAGGACGAGATCCCACAGACCGAGGACGCGCTTGAGGCCGCTCATCGGGCTCACCGTGATCGGAAGCATGATCGGAAAAAAGCCGGGCGACTCTAACCGACCCACCCGATCGTGTCAACGAAATCGGCCGGCGCAGTTGCGGCTCGGCCGGGCTCGATCCGTCCCGCGACCCCGGTTCCCGAGGAATCGATCCTGCCCTCCACATCTATATCTCTATATAATGACCGGCCCCCCTCGGGTTGTCCGTTGGGGCTCACGCTCAATCAACATGCTGCGAATCGGAGCCGCGCCGGGTCGGGCGCTCGGGCTCATGGCCCTGCTCCTCCCGCTCCTTTCGAGCGGGTGCGCAGGACGCCCGGGCGACGACGTGGACGCCGTGCACAGGGACATAGAGAATCGGCCCTATCTCCTCGAGACGATCGGGGAGTTTGCCGTCGTCCGTCTGTACGCCGACGGGTTCGAGAATCTCTCGCCCCGCGAACGGATCCTGTCCTTTTATCTGACCCGGGCCGCCCTCGCCGGGCGCGATATCCAGTATGACCAGATGGGCCGGTATAATCTGAGGATCCGGGATCTGTGCGAGGAGATCCTCACCCACCCCCGGGGGATCGCCCGGGAGATCCTCGACTCTCTGCATGAATACCTGAAGCTGATCTGGATCAATGGCGGTATCCACAACGACAGGACGAAGCGCAAGTTCGTTCCGGCGTTCGCCTACGAGCAACTGGAGTCGGCCGCACGGCAGGCGGTGCGCAACGGGGCGCGCCTGCGCCTGGCTCTCGGGGAGACGGTGCAGGGCAGGGTGGAGAGCCTGAGGCGCGCCATTTTCGATCCCGATTTCGAGCCGCTCGTCACCTGCAAGTCGCCTCCCCCCGGGGAGGACCTGCTCACCTGCAGCAGCGTGAACTACTACGAGGGGGTGCGCCTCGAGGAGGTCGAGCGGTTTGATGAGCGCTACCCGCTCAACTCCCGCCTGGTTCGCGACGGCGACGGTCTGATCGAAGAGGTGTATCGGTTCGGCCGCGGCGATGTGCCGCCGGGGCGCTACGCCAGCGAATTGAAGACGGTCGTCGGTTTCCTGGAGAAGGCACGGGTGCACGCTGAGGAGCCTCAGAATTCGACGCTGGGACTGCTGGCCGCCTTCTTCGCCACGGGCGATCCGGAGGCATTCCGTCGCTTCAACATCGCATGGGTCAAATCCGATTCCCGCGTCGACACCATCAACGGCTTCATCGAGACCTACAAGGATCCCCGCAGCCGCAAGGGGGCTTTCGAGGGGATGGTGTACTTCGTCGACGAGTCGACGACGAGTCTGCAGCGGGATCTCGCCGCCCGCGCACAGCAGTTCGAGGATCGTGCCCCCTGGGACGCGAGGTTCAAGCGCCGGGGGATCCGGCCGCCGACCGCCAATACGGTCAACCTGCTCGCCGCGGTCGGCGATGCCGGGCCGATGCCTCCCGTCGGCGTCAACCTGCCGAACGAGGAGGCAATCCGCGAGCAGCACGGCAGCAAGAGCATCTCGCTGGTCAACATTATGGATTCCGCACGACGCGCTCTGCTGGGGAAGCGGGTGGAGGAGTTCGCGCACCCGGACGACAGGCCTCTGATCGCAAAGCACGGCGCCCGCATCGGTCTTCTTCAAACCATGATGCACGAGGTTCTGGGCCACGCTTCCGGCAAGTCAGCCGATGACCTCGAGGGGGCGCCGCGGGACCACCTGAGGGAGTACTTCTCCACCCTCGAAGAGGCACGGGCCGAGCTGGTCGCCCTGCACAACTTCTTCGATCCCGCGCTGATTGAGATCGGCGCCATCGAGTCGACCGAGGTCGCCGAGGCGGCGTACCGCGACTTCGTGGTCAACGACCTCTATCTGCTCCGTCGCGTCCGCGACGACGACCGGATCGAAGACGACCACATGCGGGCCACCCACCTGATCGTCGGCTATCTCCGGGCGGAGTCGGGCGCCGTCGAGACGACGCGTCTGGACGGGAAGACCTATTACCGGGTCACGGACGTCGAAGCGATGAGAACGGGGGTGGCCTCCCTGCTCGCCGAGATTCAGCGGATCAAGGGGGAGGGGGATTTTGCCGCCGCCGGCGGGCTGGTGGAGCGGTTCGGGATCCGCATCGATCCCGCGATTCGCGACGAAGTGGTTGGACGCGCCGAAAGCGCTGCGATACCCTCATACGTAGTCTTCGTGATGCCCGATCTCCGGCCGGTCCGTGATGCCGACGGGGTCGTGACCGACGTGCGGGTCGAGTATCGGTCCGATTTCACCGAGCAGATGCTGCAGTACTCGGGCAAGCGGCCTCTCGAGTGAGCGACGGAAAAGTGTCAGACAGCCGACTCTCCGCGCATGCGATTCCACGACATTGCACCTGCGCAGGACCGAACCTTATATTGATCGAAATATTGATCGAATCCTCGCCTTCGCGAGCAGGAGTGACGGAATGGTAACCAGACCGGTACGGGCCACGATCCACGGAAGAGTCCGCCTTTGCCTGCTGATCGCGGTCCTGGTGACCGGCACCCTGACCGGCTGCGCCATGTTCCACAAGCTGGACGTGGGGCAGATCCACGAGGAATCGGCCGCCCGGGTCAAGCGCAACCCGGTCATCTTCGTGCACGGCTTCATCGGCTCCAAATTGAAGAACCGGCTCACCCATGAATCGGTCTGGGGCCGGTTCATTAACGCCATTAAGCGGGGCAAGACCGAGGACCTCTCGCTGCCGATCGACGCCTTCCCGATCACCGACAACCGGGACGACCTGATCGCCTATTCGTTGTACGAGCGGGTCGCGGGGGTGAAGTTCTACGGCG
>JAZGDH010000315.1:0-4249 GCA_036477555.1 Acidobacteriota bacterium | reverse complement strand
GCCTCGTCCGACGGGGGCGCGAGGAAGACTCCCGAGCCGATACCGGACCCCGGCGGCCCGATGGAGTCGGAGGGGGACCTCGACGAGCTGATCCTCCATCCACGCGGCGCGCCGTATGTTGACGATGCGGGGTTGATCTTCACCATCGGAAACGCGGTCCGCAGCGGTCGCCCTGCCGGGATGACGGTTGCGGTCGCCGATGAGATCCTCGATCCTCCGTCTCCCATCACGGAAGCGCCCGAGGCACCGTCCTCCGAGGGGAAACCGAACGAGGAACCTGCCGCGCCGAAGAGCACGCTCCTGCAGGGGTCGTTGTGGAGCTTTGGCATCTGGAGCCCGGAGATACCCGCCCCGAACCGCACGACCGATCGATCCGCCACCAGGGAAAAACCGGAAGTGCAGCAGGGCGCTTCCGCAAAGCCGGTGCCGCGCAGAAGGAGTGGTGATGGGCACTGAGGAACGGCCGGATCGTCCGGCGGGAGCGAGAGCGCGGAGTTCGCCATCCTCCGCTCGCCGCCGCATTCCTCTTCCTCCTCTTCCGGACACTCCCCGGCCGGCATTCCGCAAGGCAGCCGGGCAGGCCCCGGTGGAAGGGGGTGTTCCGTCCGCCGTGGCAGCGAATGAGCAGAGCACTCCGGCCACGGCGCAGGCAAAGCCGGAGACCCCTCCCGTCGATCGGCACGCGGAGCGGCCGGCGACTTCGGGGGTAAGCACGTCGGGGGTGAGCACCTCGGGAGTAAGCACGTCGGGGGTAAGCGATGAAGAGACCGACCTCCTCCTCGGCGGCGGCCCGCTCGACGGTGCCCTGGAGGATGAATTCGAGAGCCTGATAGGCGGCGAGGCGCAGGACACGGATCTCCCGACTGCGTCCGCGGCGACCAGTCCCGCGACGGTGCCCACGGCTGGCGAGCGACCGGAATGGGAAGCCTCCGACCGCTCCCCCGATGCGCAGGCGACAGAATCCGGAGTGGCGCCTCCCCCGGAGCGCCCCGGAGCGCCCGGATCGGAGGTTCTGAATGATCTGGTCGAGGAGATCGAGAAGGATCTGGAGGAGGAGGTAATCCGACTCACGCTGCAGTCGCAGAAAACGCTCCCAACCTATCGCAAGACGATTCCCTGCTCATTCGTCCCCGTGGCGAGACCCGACGCCCGGGAGAAAAGACCGCCGCGGGCGGACTCCTAGGAGGTGATGGCGATGTCCCGGTTCCGGATCGATGACTTTGACCTGCTCGAGACTTCGCCGACGTCGGCCTCGGCGCTGCGCTCCAAGTTGGGCGAGATGCTGCTCAGCTCCACATCGGCGCGGGTCAAGGTGGAAAACGCCGATACCAAGACTGGAGAGTATCGGATCGTCGTCCAGGGCACCCTGGATCTCGAAAAGATGCCGTTCGAAGAGGATTGAGCATCACATCGGCCCGGCGGGCGACACCGCGGGACCGGAACGAGGAGGTGGACTGACATGTCCCGTTTTCGAATTAACGATCTTTCGAACCTGGAGGTCTCGCCAACCTCACCCGGCGGTCTCCGCTCGAAGATCGGCGATCTGCTCGTCCATTCGATCAGCGCTGCCGCGAAGGTCGAGATGGTCAACAGAAAGACGGGCGAGTATCGCGTCATCCTGAAAGGCACGCTCGACAACGAGACCCTGAGAGTCGATCACTGAACACGACGGGGGAAGACGGCGTGTCCGACGAGTTACGCCGCAGGTTCCAGGACAAGATTCAGGGGCGGCCCCCGCTCGCCCGCCGTTCCGGCGGGCCGGCAGGCCAGGAGGCTGTCCCGCCCGACACGCTGTTGATCCACCACATCGAGCACGGAGCTTTGCCCTCCGCGCTGCCGCTCAATCCGCTGTTCCACAAGGATCGCCACCGCCTGCGGCTGACGCTCGATCTTGGATCCGATCTTCGCCGCCGCATCCGCTCGCTGTCGCCGGCGCAGCGCGAGGCGCTGGTGTCGTTTTCGCCACGGCTCGATCATCACGATTGCTGCCTCGGCCTCGGCCTCGGAGCGCTGCTGACGACGGGGGCGGACGGCCAGTCCTCACCGTCCACGATCGACGCCGACGGGCTGGCCCTCGCCCATCTGATCGAACATCTCGCTCTCGAGCTGCTCACCGAGGCTTCGGCCGGCCGGGAGTGCCACGGAGCGACCTGCGCGCTGGCGGATCGGGCAGAGCGTTTCGATCTCTTCCTTGAAGTGGCCGATCCCCTTCTCGGCCGTACGGCGGCGATTCTCGCGGCCGTGATGGCGCGCGACGCCTGCGCCGGCCTGGACCGGCTCGACTTGCACTTGAGGACCCGCGATCTTCTGATCGCCCTGGCGACCGGTGATCGCACGGTGATGGCGCCCGAGGATATAGCCATCGAACAGGACTCGACCGTCCAGGGAGCCCGGGAGGCCCTCGAGGCGCTCGTTCGGATCGGATATCTCGAGACGCGCGTCGCGCCATTAACATTTAGTTCGACGGCCGGTATCCTGTACCGCCGGGTCCACGCCTCTCCCTCCGGAACGGCCTAGGAGTCTGTCCGGGGGTCGCCCGGCCCCGACACTGGGGCGCCGTGCAGTGCCGGCCGTACCGTTTCGGTCAGCTCCAGATAGGCCGTCAGGGCGCTGCCGCTCTCGTCGTACGACGTCTTGAAGAGCCGCAGGATTGCCTTGCGTGACAGCAGCCCCGCCCGGTAGGCGTCGTACATCTGCTGCCCCAGAAAATACCCCAGCTCGTGGATGAGAGTGTTCGCGCGCTGTGGCTCCGCCCGGATCCCGTCCAGAATCTCCGGGGGCACGTCTTTGTAGTCCCGGTAGTCCTGTTCGAACTTCTTGTGCAGCAGAATGAAATTGATGATCGTGTTGAACTCTTCGAAAGTGTACGGCGTGTTGGCCTCGATCATCTCGCGATCCTTCCGGTAGTACTGATAGAACTTGGTCTCGAAGAAGTGATTGCGGCCCGGGTCGATGAGCTTCGATCCGAAAAACGCCAGCGCTTCCTCCATGACACCACCGTAGAACAGATCGTGCTGGAGGAGGCTGCGTGGCGTGCTGCCGTAGATCTCCCCTTTCAGGATCTGGTTGACGAAGTGGGCCGCCTCTTCGCCCGCGTGGACGAGATTGAACTGTCCGACGACGATGGCGTTGATCCGTGGTATGTAGCAGGACCCGCTGCGCTCCACGTGTTCGAGAACGCCCTGCACATCCTCCGGCTCGAACTGGTTCACGCGCAGCATCCGCTCCAGCTCCTCGACGTCCAGATCCGAATAGACATCCGGGTAAACATCGACGAGAAATTCGCGCCAGCGATCCTCGCGCCTCACGCAGTAGCCGTACTTATCGACGTGCAGGAACTTGAGGATGGTGTCGATCATGCTGTAGACGGTCGAGGTGAGATCGACCCGGCCATCTTCTTTCGCGTCACCCCGCCACACCTCGAGGATGTGCCGGTACGCCTCGTACTTGGCGATCGGACTCGAGTTGAAGTGACAGTACCGGCCCGGGCCGAGGCGCACGACATCGACCCGTCCCAGCCCTTGCTCGGACAGCTGCCAGTAAATCTCCTCGAGATTTTGAAGGACCAGCAGGCCGCGTTTCTCGAACCCCTTCCTCTTCAGATTCGTGGTCACCTTGCCCGGAAGATGATTGCGCGACAGGTGCGATTCTCCGACCAGCACGACGATCTTGGCGTTGGGCCGGCGCTCGACAATGTCGGCGATCCGGGCCGCCGCATAGGCATCGCGCTTGCGGATGAATCGGAATCCGGTGCGCGGCATGCAGTCGATGCCGAAACTGTCGATCCCGAATTCCCGCGCCGTTTCGAAAACCTCGCGGAATGACTCCCAGTCGTAACCCCACTCCTGCTCATACCGGATCGCCTTGAGAAACTCGTTCTCGCTGATCTCGCCGCGCATATAACGTTCCAGAGTCCGTTGATTGCGCCCATAGACCATCTCGAGACAGAGGACCACCTCGCGCGATCGTGATGCGATGTCGCGCAGCAGCCATGCCGCAAAGCGCTGCGACGCGGGCAGCGCGTGATAGTCCCCCGTATAGACGATGTCGGCCTTGTAGCAGTCGATGGTCAAATCGTCGAGGGACGAGATCTCGGCAAACGAACGGAATTCTTCATGGAATTCGCGGATGTAACGGCGCTGGCTGCTGGTCCGGTCGTCACCGAGGATCTCCTTCTTGAGGCGGGCGACGGCCGCCTTCTGGAAGGCGATTTCCTCCTGGACGCCTGGGGGTGGTGGAGGGAGCGCGG
>JAZGDH010000314.1:0-12015 GCA_036477555.1 Acidobacteriota bacterium | reverse complement strand
CTATCCCGATGATTTCCCCCTGCGCCGTCTCGCCGGCTACGCCGACATGCACACCCTCGAAGTCGAGTTCCCGCCCGCCGTCAAGGGGCGGGATGATCTGGTGCTCTTCCTGTACGGGTGGGTCGATTTCGAGTACTCGTCGAGCAACTTCGCCGCCGCCCAGTCCGGCATCGCGCTGACGCCCCCGATCCTGGAAGTTCAGAATCAGGAACTACTCTTCGAGCCAGCCATGGAGCCGATGGGATTCCCGCCTGGCATGCCGCGCATGATGGTGGTCGATCTCTCGGAGATCGATCCGCTCATCACGCCCCGCATCCGTCTGCGGACCAACATGCGCGTCTACTGGGATCAGATCTATCTCGCTGCTCCGATCCCCCGCGAGGAGATGGATCGGATCGTCGCGGTGAACGAAATCCACCCGAGCGGCGCACACCTCCATCGCAGGGGATATCCGCGCGAGCACAGCCCCGACGGGCGCGAGCCGAAAATCTACGACTACTCGATCATGGATAATACGATGCCGTTCAAGGTGATGACCGGCGATTACACGCGCTTTGGAGCGGTGACCCAGCTGGTCAGGCGCACCGACGATAAGTTCGTCATCTTCGGAAAGGGAGAAGAGATCACGCTGGAGTTTCCCGTGAAGGGTCTCCCGAAGCTGAAAAACAATCACGCCCGCAGCTTCCTGCTGTTCGCCACCGGCTTCTGCAAAGACATGGACCCGCACACGGCCTTCGGCGACACCGTCGAGCCGCTGCCGTTCCACGGTATGTCCGGCTACCCGTACGGCAACAACGAGACGTATCCGGATGACGCGGACCACCGCGCCTACAGGAAGACCTACAATACGCGGCATCTGCGGGGACGCTGAGTGGACCGCATGCCGACTGCCCTCCTGATCGATCATCTCAGCAAGATCTACGTCAAGAGGCGCTCGTTTCGTGAGATGGTGACGCACCCTCTGCGCCGGGCCGTGCGGATCGAAGCGCTGCGCGGCATCGATCTCGAGGTGCGGCGCGGTGAGATCTTCGGCCTTCTAGGGCCGAACGGCGCCGGCAAGACGACGCTGCTGAAGATTCTCGCGTGCCTGGTGCTGCCGACGGAAGGCCGGGCGCTCGTGAACGGCATCGACGTCACGCGGGAGGACGATAAGGTCAAACGCTCGATCGGATTCGTCACATCGGACGAGCGCTCCTTCTACTGGCGCCTGACCGGGCGCGAGAATCTGCACTTCTTCGCGCATCTTTACGGGCTCGATGGTGCAGGCTCGCGAACGCGCGCTCAGGAGCTGCTCGAGGAGATGGATCTCTCGGAGATCGCCGATCAGCAGTTTATGTCGTATTCCTCCGGGATGAAGCAGCGCCTGGCGATCGCACGCGCGCTCCTGCACGATCCGCCGATCCTCTGTCTGGACGAGCCGACCCGGAGCCTCGATCCGATCGGGGCGAAGCATGTCAGGCGGTTCGTGAGCGGGGGGCTGAATGCCGGTCGCGGGAAGACGATTCTGCTTGCGACGCACAACCTGCAGGAGGCCGAGGAGATGTGCCATCGACTGGCGATCCTCGATCGCGGTCGAATCCTCCGTCAGGGAACGGTCGCAGAAGTGAGCGCTGGCCTCTCCCGCCGTGATCATTACGTCCTCCAGGTCTCCGGTCGAGAGGGGATGCCGAGCGATCCGCGCTGGGCGATCCGCGTCGAGCAGGAAGCCGACGGAGTCCTCCGGGTGTTCGCCGACGTCGATCGCGGGGGCGACGCGTTCTCGGCGCTGTTGCGCGCCATCCTGAACGGTCGGGGGACGATCCTCACCTGTACGCTCAGGGAGCCCGGCCTTCAGGAGGTTTTCGATCTCATGGATCCGTCCGGCGAAGGCACGGGGGAGAGTAAGCAATGAGCCGCTTCGGGACCCTTGGTGCGTTCCTGAAACGTGATTTCTTCATCGAGATCTCGTACCGGACCGCCTTTATCCTGCAATTGCTCTCCATCGTCTCCACATTGCTGATGTTCTATTTCATCGCCAAACTGGTCGATCCGTCTCCCTCGACTCCGGGCCTCGACGGTCTTCCGTACTGGCCCTGGCTGCTCGTCAACTTGGCGTTCTTCATCTATTTGACCGGGGCGATCATGTCGTTCGCCGGGAAGATCCGCACCGAGCAGACGACCGGGACCCTGGAGGCGATGCTGACGACGCCGACACCCCTCTCGACGATCGTGCTGGGATCCGCGGTCTGGGATTTTCTCGTCACCTCGGTGAGGGCGATCGTGTATCTGCTGATCGGATGGCTGTTCTTCGAGGTCGGCATACGGCCTGAGGGTCTGCTTCCGGGTCTGCTCGTCCTGGCCCTGACCGTGCTCGCTCATTCGGGAATCGGGATTCTCTCGGCGGCATTCATTCTTTATTTGAAGCGGGGCGATCCGATCACCTATCTGGTCAGCACCGGCTCTGCCCTTCTGGGAGGAGTTTTCTTTCCGCCCGAGATCATGCCCGAGTTTCTGCAGTGGGCCTCGCGGTTGCTCCCGATGACTTACGGGCTGCGCGCCCTGCGCCGAGCCCTGCTGCTCGGCGCGCCGGTGACCGATCTTCTGCCCGAGATTCAGGCGCTCGTCCTGTTCAGTATCTTCCTGCTGCCACTCGGGATCATCGGGTTCCGCATCGCCGTGCGACGGGCCCGGCTCGAAGGATCCCTCATTCAGTACTGATCGAACGCGCGGACCCCCGGTCATTGCATCGGCAGCGAGCGTGGATTCGTTGACACCCCCTGGACCCTATGCTATAGATAAAACCTCTCCGCAGAGTGAGCGTCCTTCGGGTGATCCGAGGAGTGATGCGGCTGAGATTCGCGAACGGACGCGTGACTTCGGAGGCAGGATCCCACATTGAAATTCGAGAAACTGAACCTCCCTCTCGAAGGGGAACTCATCGAGTTCGAGAACGGGCAGCTGAAGGTTCCGGCACGCCCGATCATTCCGTTCATCGAAGGGGACGGAATCGGTCCGGATATCTGGGCCGCAGCCCGCCGCGTCATCGATGCCGCGGTCGAATCAGCATTCGGCAAGTCGCGCCGCATCCACTGGTTTGAAATCTACGCGGGTGGGAAAGCGCGCGACCGCTATGGCGAATGGCTGCCTCAAGATACGTTCGAGGCGATCCGCTACTACCGGGTCGCCATTAAGGGCCCGCTCACGACCCCGATCGGAGGCGGATACCGCAGCTTGAACGTGACGCTGAGGCAGGAACTGGAGCTTTATGCCTGCATCCGTCCCGTGCGCTTCTTCGAGGGGGTGCCGTCTCCACTGCGCCGGCCCGATCAGGTGGACCTCGTGATTTTCCGCGAGAACACAGAGGACGTGTACGGGGGAATCGAGTGGCGCGAGGGCTCGGAGAAATGTCGCAAGGTGATTGAATTCTTTAACCGGGAGATGGGTTGCAGCGTCTCCTCGGATTCGGCGATCGGTGTCAAGACGATGAGTGCGAGCGCGAGTCGGCGCCTGGTGCGCATGGCGATCCGCTACGCCATCGATCGTAAGAAGCCAAGCGTGACCCTCGTGCACAAGGGAAACATCATGAAGTACACGGAGGGTGCGTTCAAGGAATGGGGCTATCAGGTCGCGAGGGAGGAGTTCCCCGAATACACCCTCACCGAAGAGGAAGCTCTGAAGCTCGGCGCCACCGCGCCGCGCAGCAAGTTGATCATCAGGGATCGGATCGCCGATTCGATGTTTCAGCAGATCCTCACTCGCCCCGGCGAGTATTCCGTCCTCGCCACGTCCAATCTCAATGGTGACTATCTCTCGGATGCTGCCGCGGCCCAGGTCGGCGGTCTGGGGATGGCGCCGGGGGCGAACATCGGGGAATCCGAGGCGGTCTTCGAGGCGACGCACGGCACGGCGCCGCTCTATGCCGGCCAGGACAAGGTGAATCCGGGATCGCTCATCCTGTCGGGCGCGATGATGCTCGATCATCTCGGCTGGCAGGAGGGCGCCGATCGGATCGTCCGGGGCGTGAAGAGCGCGCTGAAGTCGCGCAAGCTCACCTATGATCTGGCGCGCCAGATGGAAGGGGCCGAAACGGTGAAGTGCTCTGAGTTCGCAGACGGGATCATCGCCGGCATGGATGGCGGAAACTGACGCCGGCATGCGGATCCGAGGGTAGGGAGGAGAAAGTCGGATGAACAGGAAGGTCTCCATCATCGGCGCGGGCAATGTCGGAGCGTCCACGGCGGAGCGCATCGTTCTGCGGCGCCTCGCGGACGTCGTCCTCGTGGACATCGTCGAGGGGATGCCCCAGGGCAAGGCGCTCGATCTGAACGAGGCGGGCCCCGTCGACCGATATGACGCGCGCCTGACCGGCAGCAATGGATACGAGGAGACGGCCGGCTCCGACGTTGTGGTCATCACATCGGGCCTGCCGCGCAAGCCGGGGATGAGCCGGGACGATCTCCTCCGGAAGAACTTCGAGATCGTCCGATCGGTTACGAAGGAGGTGTCCCGGCATTCTCCCAAGGCCGTCCTGATCATCGTCAGCAATCCGCTCGACGCGATGGCGTATACGGCGCTCAAAGCCAGCGGTTTCCCGCGTGAGCGGGTGATCGGAATGGCCGGCGTGCTCGATTCGGCGCGGATGCGCTTCTTCATCTCCGAGGAACTGGGCGTCTCGGTCGAGAACACGCACGCGTTCGTGCTCGGCGGCCACGGTGATTCCATGGTGCCGTTGCCGCGCTACTCCACTGTGGCGGGCGTCCCGATCACAGAGTTGATGTCGAAGGAGAAGATCGAAGCGATTGTCCAGCGGACCCGCGACGGCGGTATCGAAGTGGTGAATCTCCTGAAGAGCGGGAGCGCCTATTACGCACCGGCCAGTTCCATCGTTCAGATGGTCGAAGCGGTTCTGCACGACACCCACTGCATCCTGCCCTGTGCGATTTATCTGCAGGGCGAATTCGGCTACGAGGGGATCTATCTGGGCGTCCCGGCCCGGCTCGGCATGAAGGGGATGGAGAAAGTCCTCGAGATCAAGCTGAGCGAGCAGGAGAGATCGGCGCTCGATCGATCGGCCGATGCCGTTCGAACGCTGATCGCCAAGCTGGACATCTAGAAGCCTGTCCGGGTATTGCGTGGGACACGTTCCAGGCAGGTCTGAGGGATCTCTATCGGGAGGGTCGCTCGAGTAGCGGGGCGATCTCCTCCTCGGTGCTGGCAGCAACCTCGCCCACCACTCCATCCAGCGCGCGGTAAACAGACTCCAGGGATCCACGCGGACTGCCGGCCAGGAGCGCGAAAGCGAACCGCCGCCCCTCCGCGTTCGCCACGTATCCAGCCAGGGTGCGCGAACCTGCCACGCGTCCCGTTTTCGCGCGCACGCGACGTCCCCCCGGATCACTCTCGAAGCGATCCTCGAGCGTGCCGTCCGCGCCGCCGATCGGGAACGAGGCGGCGAGATCGGGGCCGATGGTGAAATCGTTCGCCGCCCGGGCGAGAGCATGTGCGATGAGCCGTGCCGGAACCCGGTTGTGTGACGACAGCCCCGAGCCGTCGACGATCGTGGAGCGGGAAGGATCGGCCCCGATGCCCGTCAGGTAGCGCCGGACGACACGCAACCCGTCCTGCCGCGTCCCCGGCGGACCCTCGATGCGTGCGCCGAGCGTTTTCAGCATCATCTCGGCCATGAAGTTGTTGCTGTACTTGTTCATGTCTCGCACGAGAGCGCCGAGCGGACGGGAGGCGTGTCGGTAAATCTCGACCGCATTCCCCGGCACCGCCCCCACCTTCAACTCTCCGGCGATCGTGATCCCCCCGGTCCGGGCGATCGAACGGAAGGTGTGCATGGCGTAAAGGGCCGGCTCTTCCACGGATCGGTAAATCGTCATCGGCGACCCGTCGATTCGCATGCGGCCGCGGACGGCAAGGATGTTGCGGCCGCCGCGGTAGTGTCGATCCACCCGGATCGATGTCGAGCGTGTGGTCATGGCGGCGCGATTGACGATGTCGAAGAAATCGGCGGCCGGCTCGAGGGCGATACGGGGGCGATCCTCGATCCGGCGGGCCGGGTCGATGCGCACGGTGATCGCGTTGAAGTTGCTGGACAGGGCACCGATCGGCGCGTTGTAGGCCGAATCGTTCCCCGCCTGGGGCCAGCCCGGCGGACGCCGCTCGGAATCGAAGTGAGACTCGTCGCCGACCAGGTCCCCGGTCACGCGCCGGATACCGAGGGTGGCGAGCCGGCGTACGATGAGCCACCACGCCTCGCCGACGAGATCCGGCGCTCCCAGACCCTCGATATAGAGATTACCGATGATAGTGCCCGAGTCGTCGGGCGCGGCATCGGCGTGGACGAGTGTCTCGAATATGAACTCCGGGCCGAGCATCGACAGAGCGGTCGTGCAGGTCAGGATCTTCAGCGTCGAGGCCGGCTTCAGCGGTCTGTCGGCGTTGCTCTCAAAGATGGTGTGGCCTTCGGGCAGGGCGATGACGATCAGCGCCGTGTCCCGGGGGCGGAACACCGGGGATCGCAGTCGGGAGGCGAGCCGCGAGGTCAGCGCGGATGTCGCGGCAGGAGCCGGAGTGGCGCCTTTCGTTGAATGGCTCCCGGGGGATTGCGCGGCGGCTGGACAAACAATCAGAGCGAGACCGGCTGCGACCCACAGGAGCCGAGTCGATCTGCATGTTCGGGATTGGTCGATCGCGGCTCCCTCCGATCGGACCGCGAATCGTAGCAAAGCCCAGAAAGGCTGTCAAAACAACGGTTTGACACGATCCGGTGCCGATGCTATATAAGGTGCCCCACACCGGAGACCTGGTGAAAATCCACGAGTATCAGGCGAAACAGATCCTGAGTCGGTTTGGTGTCGATGTGCCTCGCGGAGAGGTCGCCCTCTCTCCGAAGGACGCGATCGCTATCGCGGGTCGACTCGGAGGCCGCTGCATCCTCAAGGCGCAGATTCATGCCGGCGGCCGCGGCAAGGGCGGCGGCATCGAGATCGCGGCCGACGCCGATGAGGCGGGAACGATCGCCGGCCGGTTGATCGGCATGACGCTCGTCACGCCGCAGACCGGGCCGCAGGGGCGTGTGGTGCGTCGCCTGCTCGTGGAAGAGCCGCTCGAGATCGATCGCGAGCTGTACATGGGCATCACTCTCGATCGTTCGAGGGGCGTGCCGGTCCTGATGTCGAGCGCCGAGGGTGGCGTCGAGATCGAGGAGGTGGCGGGGCGCAACCCGGCGGCGATCGTGAAGGAGCCGATCGAGCCGCTTCTCGGGTTGCGTGCCTACCAGGCGCGCAAAATCGCGAAGGCGCTCTCTCTCAAGGGGGATGCGGTCAAACGGTTCACGCGCATGAGCCAGGCGCTGGCGCGCGCTTACGTCGAAACCGATGCCTCGCTCGCCGAGATTAATCCCCTCGTCATCACGAAGGACGGAGCGGTCCTGGCGCTCGACGCCAAGATGAGTTTCGATGACAACGCGCTCTTCCGGCATCCGGAAATCCGTGAACTGCGCGATTCGGACGAGGAGGAGCCGCTCGAGGTCGAGGCTTCGGCGCACTCCCTGAATTATATCAAGCTCCAGGGGAATATCGGCTGCATGGTCAATGGCGCGGGGCTCGCCATGGCCACGATGGACATCATCAAGCATGTGGGCGGCGAGCCTGCTAATTTTCTCGACGTCGGCGGCGGCGCCAATTCTGAGCAGGTCGCAGCGGCCTTCCGGATCCTCCTGTCCGACCCCAACGTCAGGGCGGTGCTGATCAACATCTTCGGGGGAATCCTGCGAGGCGACATTCTGGCCGGCGGAATCGTCGATGCGGCCCGCAAGATGGATGTGAAGGTCCCGATGGTCGTGCGACTCGACGGAACGAACGTCGAGGAAGGCAGGAAGATCCTGAGGGCGGCGAAGCTTAACTTCACGCTCGCGGACGGAATGCTCGACGCCGCGCAGAAGGTGGTACGGCTCGGAGCAGCGCGATGAGCACCCTCGTCGACGCATCGAGCCCGGTCGTCGTGCAGGGACTCACCGGTCGTGAGGGGAGCTTCCACACTCGGCAGTGTATCGAGTATGGCACGCGGGTCATCGCTGGTGTGACGCCGGGGCGCGGAGGAGCCGAACAGGACGGTGTTCCGGTCTACGACACGGTCCAGGAAGCGGTGGATCGAAAGGGGGCACGCGTTTCGTTGATCTTCGTGCCTCCAGCGGCGGCCGCCGACGCGATCCTGGAGGCGGCGGATGCCGGTATCGAGTTGATCGTCTGCATCACCGAGGGAATACCGACGGCGGACATGGTCCGTGTCAGGGCCGCGCTCGCGCACCGGACCACGCGTCTGATCGGTCCCAACTGTCCGGGTGTGATCTCTCCGGGTAAGAGCAAGGTCGGGATCATGCCGGGGTTTATTCACACGCCGGGCCCCGTGGGAGTCGTGTCGCGCAGCGGAACGCTCACTTACGAAGCGGTCGCGCAGTTGACCCGTCGCGGGATCGGTCAGACGACCACCATCGGGATCGGTGGGGATCCGATCATCGGAACGACGTTCGTGGACGCCCTGATGCTTTTCCGGGATGATCCCGACACGCGCGCGGTGGTGATGATCGGCGAGATAGGAGGTGGAGCGGAAGAGGAGGCGGCCGAGTTCGCGAAGCGGGAATTGAAGGTGCCGCTCGTCGCGTTCGTGGCCGGCCAGACCGCCCCACCGGGGCGGCGGATGGGTCACGCCGGCGCCATCATCGCCGGCGGTCGGGGGACGGCCGCGGTGAAGATGGCGGCTCTGAAGGAGGCGGGCGCGCAGGTGCTGGCGAGCCCCGCCGACATCGGCGAGGCGGTCGCGAAAATACTGGCCTGAACGCCGACGGATACGGCGTGGGGAGGACGGAGGACATGGAACGGACACTGTCGATCGTGAAGCCGGATGGAGTGGCAGGGGACGTCGTGGGCGAGGTCCTCCGCCGGTTCGAATCGGCCGGCCTGAAGATCGTGGCGCTCAAGATGATCAGCCTGGATGCCGATGGCGCCGCGGGCTTCTATCATGTTCATCGCGAACGACCATTTTTCTCCTCCCTGATGACGTTCATGACGTCGGGTCCGATCGTCCCGATGGTCATCGAGGGCGAGAACGCTATCGGCCGAGTCCGCAAGATCATGGGAGCCACCGATCCGGCGAAGGCCGAGCCCGGGACCATTCGCAAAGATCTGGCATCGTCGATCGAGAGGAATATCGTCCACGGATCGGACGGTCTCGACACGGCCCGCTCTGAAATTGCATACTTTTTTACACCTCTCGAGATCCACGCCCGCTGAGAATCGATGAGAGACATTTTACGGATGCTGCATTACATCCGCCCCTACCTCGGGCGGCTGGTCGTGGCCGTGCTGAGCGCCGCCCTGGTCTCGATCTGTTATGTCGGACTGATCAGTCTGATTCAACCGATCTTCGACGTCGTGTTTCAGCAGGACGCGATCGATCCGGCTGCCACGGGGGGAAAGATCAGTTTTCTTGGGGATGCACGGGGGGTGTTCGACGCGACCGCGCGCTTCGTCCCGGGGCTGACGACCTTCGCCGAACGCCTGCACGAGGGGCGGACCGGGACCGCTTTCCTGGCGGCCCTGCTGCTCGTCATGCTCGTCGGTGTCAAGGGGCTGTTCACTTACATCATGTCCTACCTGACGCAGTCGGTTGGCCTGTTCGCCATGCGCGATCTGCGATGCGATCTCTACTCCACCATGCAACGGCAATCGCTCGCCTTCTTCTCACGAAATACCACGGGTCAACTGGTCTCCAGGGTCGTGGCCGACATCGCGTGGGTGCAGCGCACGGTTTCGGGCGATCTCGCCCAGTTCCTGAGACTCTCGATGCTGGTGTCCGGACAGATCATCTGGATGTTTTATCTGAACTGGCGCCTGGCCGGGTTCGGCCTCGTCCTCCTGCCGATCGTCGTGCTGCCGGTGACCCAGTTCGGCCGGCGGCTCAGAAAGACGAGCCGGCGGAGCATGGAGCGGATGGGAGATCTGGTCGGAATCATGCAGGAAGGGATTCGCGGCACGCGGATCGTGCAGGCGTTCGGCATGGAGAACTACGAAATCGGACGGTTCGGCCGGGCCGTCAATCGCGTTCTGCGGCAGGAGAAGAAGGGCGCCCGGATTTCGTCGATGACGGCTCCGATCATGGAGACGCTCGGCGCGGTCGGCGCGGCGCTTCTGTTCGCCTATGCCGCTCAACGTATCACCGACGGGAAGCTCTCCCCGGGCGAGTTCATGACCTTCGCCATCGCACTCTTCATGGTCTTCGCGTCTTTGAAACAGCTCGCGCGGATTAACAATCAGGTTCAGCAGGCCGCCTCGGCGGCAACCCGGGCGTTCGAGATCCTCGACAGTGAGAATGTCGTGCCGGAAAAGGCGGGCGCCGTCGAGTTGTCCGCGTTCCGGCAGGGGATCGCGTTCCGTGGCGTGACGTTCGCCTATGGTGACCAGCCGGTCCTGCGGGGGATCGATCTCGCGGTCGACCGGGGGCAGGTGATCGCGATCGTCGGGAGCAGCGGCGCGGGCAAGACGACACTGGTGAATCTGCTGCCCCGTTTTCATGACGTGACGGGGGGGAGCGTCCTCATTGACGGGCACGATGTCCGTGATGTGACGCTGCGTTCGCTGCGCCGCCAGATCGGTCTGGTGACCCAGGACGTGATTCTCTTCGATGGGACGGTCCGTGAGAACATCGCCTATGGTCATGAGGAGATTCCGCTCGAACGGGTCATCGAGGCGGCACGCTCGGCGCATGCCCACGAATTTATCACCGGCATGCCACTCGGATACGACACACCGCTGGGTGAGGAGGCTCACCGCCTGTCGCTCGGTCAAAGACAGCGGCTGTCGATAGCGCGGGCGATCCTGAAGGATTCGCCGATCCTGATCCTGGATGAGGCGACTTCGTCTCTGGATGCGGAATCGGAAGCTGAAGTTCAGGGGGCGCTCCGCAACCTGATCACCGGACGAACCGTCTTCGTCATCGCTCACAGGTTATCGACGGTCCGCAGCGCCGATCAGATCGTGGTGCTGGATGCGGGGCGCATCGTCGAGCAGGGCACGCACACCGAACTGATCGATCGCAAGGGCGTCTACGCCCGTCTGCACGCGCTCCAGTTCCGGGACGATAGCCCGGCGCCACGGGCCTCGATCGTCTGAGCGGGCGACGGCCGCGCCGGAAATCACGCCGGGGCGGCGGCAGGACTGTGCGAGTGCCGGCCTCAGCCCCGGGTCATCTTCCAATACAGAAACGAAAGGGTCATGAGAAGGCCGAGGAGAACGAGCGGTTCCTGGTTCCTGACCATCTGTCGGAACGACCACGAGGAGCGGTCACCCGGATAGCTTTTGAACGAAGGGAAGAGCACCGGCACGGCACGGCTGTAGCGTTCGTAGGCTTCGCCGTGGATCTTCGTCAGCCGCGCGCCCTCGACACGGATCTTCCTCGGCATGTAGTAGAAGAAGAAAATGGCGTAGCCGATCGCGAGCGCCACGAGATTCACGTAGCTGTCATGACGGGCCGCGAGACCGAGTCCGGTCAGAATGAGAAGGCGGCCGAGGTAGAGCGGGCACTGGGTCCGGGCGTAGGGCCCGCTGGTCACGAGTCGAACAGACTTCACGAGATGGCCGGCGGCCCAGAGGCGCACGGTCTCACCCAGCACGACGACGGCGGCGCCGACGGCGAGTGACGCGGGGGATGGCCGGGACAGGATGACGAGAGCGATGACGAAGGCATACAGTCCCGTCAGGCGGATTCTTCCCAGAATCCTGTTGCGCTCCGTCACGTTCACCCCCTGAAGCGCGGGCATCCTATTGGAGCGGGATCATGCTGTCAACGAGCGTCTTGTGAACGACCTGCACGGCAAACGGCGGCCGGGGATCCGTCCGGGCATTGCCCTGTTGATCGGGATCGGAGCCGTCCTGTTCCTCTGGAGGCTGGGCTCCCACGATCTCCGGCCGCCCGACGAGCCGCGTCTCGCTCTGGTCGCGCGCAGCATGAGCGTGCGCGGCGAGCATCTCG
>JAZGDH010000313.1:0-3285 GCA_036477555.1 Acidobacteriota bacterium | reverse complement strand
CGATAAACTCGATGCACTCGATGCGCCGGATCCTGCCACAGATCGCCCCGTCCGCGCATCCGGCGTCAGACCCCGGCACGCGCGGACCTTCCACGCTCGCCCCGTCATGTGCGGGCCTTCCACGCTCGCCCCGTCATGCACGCCATGTCACGCGCGCCCCTCGGAGAGTCGGCTTCCGGATGTCCGGCGTGGCGAGGATCGTATAAGATCCCCGCGACCGGGGCGAGGCGGGCCGGTCGGCTTCGTCCCTCCGTTCTGCTGCGCCAACCAGAGGACGTCGGCGGGAACATGAACGCACCGGACAGAAAGCTGCACCGATCGACATCCAACAGCATCATCGCCGGCGTCTGCGGAGGGCTCGCCGAATGGCTCGGCTGGAGCCCGACGATGGTCCGCATACTGTACGTGATCATCTCCGTCGTCTCCGCCGCGTTCCCGGGGATCCTCGTCTATCTCATCCTCTGGTTCGTCATGCCGAAACGGCGGTAGGAGCAGCATCCGTGTCCAGCCCGATCGTAGAGATCCGGAACTCTAGCGAGGCTCTCCTTGAACGGGCCATTGCGCTTCACGATCTGGCGCTGCTCGAGTTGATTCACCAGGCGCATGATGTCCATCGCGCCCATCACGATCCGGCCGACATTCAGCGCTGCACGCTGCTCTCGATCAAGACCGGCGGCTGCCCCGAGGACTGTGCTTACTGCCCGCAGTCGGCGCATTACGACACCGGGGTCGACGCCGAACAATTGATGGCGCTCGAGGACGTCACGGCGGCGGCCAGAAATGCGAGGCTTAACGGGGCTCAGCGTTTCTGCATGGGGGCGGCGTGGCGCGAAGTGCACGACGGCCCCGACTTCGACCGCGTCATCGAGATGGTGCGCGCGGTGAACAGCGAGGGCCTCGAGGTCTGCGTCACGCTCGGTATGGTGACGCCGGATCAGGCGCGCCGCCTGAAGGAAGCCGGCCTCTTCGCCTACAACCACAACCTCGACACGAGCCGGGAGCATTACGGCTCGATCATCTCGACGCGCACGTATGATGATCGACTGAGCACGCTGCGGGCTGTGCGCGAGGCCGGGCTCACGGTTTGCAGCGGCGGCATACTCGGTATGGGTGAGACGACACGGGATCGCTGCGCAATGCTCGCGGAACTGGCGTCGCTCGATCCGCAGCCGGAGTCGGTGCCGATCAACATGCTGGTCGCCGTGCCGGGAACGCCGCTCGGCGACGCACCTCCGATTGATTCGCTCGAGCTCGTGCGGGTCGTCGCGGTCGCGCGGATCCTGATGCCGCGCTCGCGCGTGCGCCTGTCCGCCGGGCGTCTCTCGCTTACGCGCGAGGCGCAGGTGCTCGCTTTCTATTCCGGCGCCAACTCGATCTTCCTTGGCGATCGGTTGCTGACCACCCCCAATCCTCCGGCCGACGAGGATCACGCTCTGCTGCGTGACCTTGCCGGACCGCCGCGCGCCTGAGTGCCGATGAGCCCCTTCCCCGATCGACTCGCCGCACGCCTCGCCGAAATCTATACCGGTGGACTCGGAAGGCGTCTCGAGCCCGCCGGCGGAATCGATCTGTCGTCGAACGACTACCTCGGCTTCGCGACCGATCCGGTGCTGGGCCGTCGGTTTCTCGCGGCGCTGCGGGGCCGCTCCGTCGGCTCGACCGGCTCGCGTCTGCTACGCGGCGAGTCCGACCTGTACCGCGAGGTCGAGACGGCGCTGGCGGGATTCGTCTCGCGTGAGACGGCGCTCCTCTTCCCCTCCGGTTACCAGGCCAATCTGGGGCTGCTCTCCTCGCTGCTGCGCTCCGGCGACACCGTTTTCTCCGACGCGCTGAACCATGCTTCGATCATCGACGGCATCCGCCTCGGCAAGGCGGAACGGGTGATCTATCCGCACGCCGACACCTCGGCGCTGAGGCGGACTCTCGAACGCTTCCGCTATCCCGATCCGACCGGCCTCAGGGTGATCGTCACCGAGAGCCTGTTCAGCGTCGACGGCGACATGGCACCGCTCCGTACGCTCGCCGATCTCGCCGACGAGTTCGGCGCCCTTCTGATCGTCGACGAGGCGCACGCCACTGGACTGTTCGGAGCGCCGGGATCGGGCGGCGGTCTCGTGCAGGCGCTCGGCCTGACCAAGCGTGTGTTCGCCACCGTGCACACCGGCGGCAAGGCGCTCGGCGCTGCCGGGGCATGGGTCGCCGGTGACGCACAGGTGAAGGAGTACCTGGTCAATACGGCCCGCCCGTTCATTTTCACGACCGCGCCGATCCCGGCCCTGCCGACGCTGCTGCGGCTGTCGATCGATCACTGGGCACGGGTCGGAGGGGACCGCGCTCGCGAGGTGCTGCGCCGGGCGGCCGCCTTCCGGGACACGCTGCGTTCAGCCGCGTCGACGACGAGCGCTCCCGTCCCGGGCGTCGTGGAGGGGATTGAAGGGCCGATCGTGCCATTCGTCATCGGGGACAACCGGCGCGCCGTGGCCGCGGCCCGACAGCTTCAGGAAAATGGCTTCGATGCGCGCGCGATCCGGCCACCGACGGTTCCCGAGGGGACGGCGAGATTACGCCTCACCGTGACCTGGCCGGTCGGCGAGGCGACGCTGGGACGATTCACGACGGTGCTCCGCGCGATGCTTCAGGAAGAGGAGGTCGAGGCATGACCGATTCGCTGTCGAACGGATCCAGGCGGGGACTCTTCGTGACCGGGACCGACACCGGTATCGGCAAGACGCTCACCTGCGCCATGCTCCTGTCGGCGCTGCGCGGGTCAGGCGAGACGGCGGGATACTTCAAGCCGGTTCAGACCGGCCGATCGTCCGACGCATCCCAGGTGGCGCGCCTCTCCGGCGCCCGCGCCGAGGAGTTTCCGCCGCCCCTCTACTCGCTGTCGCGCCCGGCCTCGCCGGATCGGGCGGCCGCGGCGGAGGGGGTCACGATCGATCCCGGCGCGATCCGCGATCGCTGGCAGCAGATGTCCGGCGGCTGCTGGATCATCGAGGGGGCCGGCGGGCTTCTCGTCCCTCTGACCTCGGTTGCGACGATGCGCGATCTGGTCGGCGCGCTCGATCTTCCGGCGCTGATCGTCGCCTCGACCCGGCTCGGGACGATCAACCACACCCTGCTGACCCTCGAGGCGGCCCGCTCGGCCGGGCTCGCCGTCGCCGGCATCGTGCTGAATGGGAAGAAGGACCCGGGGCTGGCGGAGGTGATCGCCCACTTCGACGCCGCCCCGATCATCGCCGAGATCCCGCGCCTGCCCTCTATTAACCGAAAGTCGATCGCCCG
>JAZGDH010000312.1:0-3420 GCA_036477555.1 Acidobacteriota bacterium | reverse complement strand
ACGGCGAGGACGTCGCGCAGCGTTTCCTCGGCCGCCGTCATGTGGCCCTGCTGGATGAAGATGATGCCGAGGTTGATGCGGGCGCGGAGCATACCCGGGCTCGACGCAATGGCGCCCTCGAGATCGGCGCGGGCCGCGGCGAGATCCCCTGCTTCCATGTATAGGCGAGCCCGGTTGAACAGCGCCTCGTGGTCGGTCGGATCGGCCGCGACGGCGCGCTCGAAATAGCCGGCGGCGCCCTCCAGATCCCCCCGATCGGCTGCGTACACACCCAGATTGACATACGCTCGGACGCGCGTCGGCGCATGCCGCGCCGCCTCCATCCACAGCGTGACGGGATCGGCCCAGATTCGCGCCCGCAGATGCAAAAGGGGGCCGAGGTTCAGCATCAGGAGGAGGACGGGGAGCGCGGCGAAGAATCGCTGCTTCGGTGAACTCGGCACGCCGCGCGCACCCTCATCCCCCCCGATCGCCAGCGGCAGGAGGGCCTGGACGATCCCCGCGATGACGAGCGCGGCGCCCAGCATCGGCAGGTAGGCGCGGCGCTCAGACATCAGATCGGGAAGCGGCACGAGCCAGTAGATGGCGGTCGCGGCGGCGGCGATCAGAGCGCCGCAGGCGATCAAGTGGATCGGCCGCCCGGGGCGTTCGGTATGGTCCGGGTGGATGGAAACCCGCGCGAGCAGGATCGCGCCGAGAACGATCATCCCGCAGGCGGCCAGAGCGGCAAGCCCAGGTCCCATTGAGGGCAGGCCGGCTTCCGGATCGACGCTCTGTCCGATCGGCAGGATGGTCAGGCGGATCATCTTCAGGGAGACCACCGCTTGGCTCAGCATGTTGTCCCAGATTCCGCGCGCGTACACCTGCCTTCCGACCGCGCCCAGATAACTCCCCCGGGCCATGAGGAACAGCGCCGCCGGCAGCACGAGAAGGGCCGCCCGGCGCAGGCCTTCTCCCACCGGACGGCGTTCCGCCACGGTCCACCATATAAAGAGGATAAGGGGGAGGACGATCGCTTCCTCTTTGGACAGCAGCGCCAATGCGAAAGCGGCGACCGTTGCGCACCATAACGCAGCGCGCAGGCGAGGCCGGGCGGCGTTTGTGTCGGCGGCGGCGAGGGCGAGGAGGAGCGCACCGAGCAGACCGAGCGTCGACAGGACGCCCGACCGTCCCCAGATGTACAGGATCGACTCCGACTGCAGGGGGTGCAGGAGGAACAGCGTCATCCCGGACAGCGCCGCGATGCGTCCGCGCCATGTCAGAGCCGGGTCGTCCCCCTCTTCGGAGGTGCGGTCCGGATCACCCTCCCGGCGCGTGAACGCCCGCATGAGCAGCAGGCCGACCAGCAATCCGCAGGCGATGTGGAGGAGCAGATTGGTCAGGCGGAACGGGAAAGGCTCGATGCCGCCGGTGCGGGCGTTCAGCCACAACGACAGGAAGAAGACCGGCCGGATCTGATCGGGAGAGAAGCGATAGGTGAGTGCGGCCGACACCGGCGACCCGGGTTGAACGGTGCGATTCTCGACCAGCCCGGCATGCTCATCGAAGGTGAAGGGCGCCTCGAGCGCCGGCCAGGCGCAAATCGCCGTGACCAGCACGACGAAGGGGACCGCGGGCCATCCTCTTCGGAGCATCTCGGCATTCTAGCGGATGTGCTCACTCGGGGTTGTGCTGATATGATGCGCCCCTATGAAAGACAGGCTGGATGCCATTCTCAGGCCCCGTTCGATTGCCGTGGTCGGCGCGTCGCGGCAGGAGCGGGGGATCGGACGCGAGACGCTCCGTAATCTCGTCGATTACGGCTTCAACGGCCCGATCTACCCCGTCAATCCGAGCGCCGATTCGATCCACTCCATCAAAGCCTTCCCGCGGCTGCGCGACATCCCCGGTCCGATCGACCTCGCGGTCGTCGTCGTGCCCCGCCCCCTGGTGAGCGGCGTTCTGGACGATGCGATCGCCAAGGGCGTCAAGGGTCTCGTCGTGATCACGGCCGGATATTCCGAAACCGGCCCGGAAGGGACGCACGAGGAGATGGAGCTGCGCGAACGCGCCCGCGCGGCCGGGATCCGCGTCGTCGGTCCGAACTGCATGGGAGTGATCAACACCGATCCGGACGTGCGGATGAACGCGACCTTCGCGGCCGCCCGTCCCGCGCTCGGCACGGTCGGCTTCATGTCGCAGAGCGGCGCGCTGGGCGAGATGATCCTGGCCCACGCGAACGACATCGGGCTGGGGATCGCCTACTTCGTCAGCATGGGGAACAAGGCCGACATCTCCGGTAACGATCTGATCGAGGCCTGGGAGGACGATCCGCGGGTCAACGTCATCCTCATGTACCTGGAGTCGTTCGGCAACCCCGCCAAGTTCGCCGCCGCGACACGCCGCACGACCCGCAAGAAGCCGATTCTGGCGGTCAAGTCGGGACGCACGGCGGCCGGGGCCCGCGCCGCCTTCTCGCACACCGGGTCGCTCGCCGGCACCGAGGTCGCCGTCGATACCCTGCTCGAACAGTGTGGGGTGCTGCGCGTCGGCACGTTGAGCGAGATGTTCACGCTGGCCACCGCCTTCGCACAGCAGCCGCTGCCGAAGGGGAACCGCGTGGCGATCCTGACCAACGCCGGCGGCCCGGCGATCATGGCGACCGACGTCTGCTCCACCCTCGGGCTCGAAGTCGCGGAGTTGCCGGCTGCCACGCAGGCGAAGCTGCGCGGGGTGCTCGTCCCGGAGGCGAGCGTGAAGAATCCGGTCGACATGATCGCGTCCGCCGACGCGCCGCGCTACGAGGCCGCCCTGGAGATCCTCAGGGACGAGCCCGGGATCGACGGATTGATCGTCCTGTTCGTCTCCCCGATCATGATCAATGCGCTCGAGGTTGCGCGCGCCATCATCAAGGCGACGCGGGTGGCGAAGAAACCGGTGCTTGCCTGCTTCATGGGTACGGAGGCGGGTCGGCGCGGCGTCGAGGAGCTGCGCGCCGCCGGGATACCGGTCTACATGTTCCCCGAGGAGACGGCGCACGCGATGGCTGCGCTCGATCGCTACCGGCGCATCCGCGAGCGGCCGATCGGCCGGGTCCCCGAACTCGGCATCGATCGGCGCCGGGCCGGGGAGGCCCTGCGCGCCGCGCAGGAGGAGAAACGTGCCGTCCTCACGCAGGGGGAAACGGAGGAGTTGCTGAAGGCGTACGGGCTCCCGATCGCCCCTTCGCGCGTGGCGGATACACCGGCCGAAGCGATCGAGGCCTCTTCGGCGCTGGGGTATCCGGTGGTGGTCAAGGCCCTCGCCGAAGATGTCGTGCACAAGAGCGAACGGGGCGCGGTCAAGGTCGATCTGCGCAACGCCGACGAGGTGGCGACCGCCGTGCGCGCCATCCGCCAGTCGATCGGCGCGCCGTGCCGCTTGCAGGTTCAGTCGATGGTG
>JAZGDH010000311.1:0-4960 GCA_036477555.1 Acidobacteriota bacterium | reverse complement strand
GCGCCACTCCCCCTCCGGTCATCGACTCGGCCACCGCGAGTGTCCCACCCGAATCGTGCAGCAGCCGACCCACGACCCCCTCCATGGTTTCGTTGTCGACGGCGAACAGCCTGTCTCCGAGGATGCGACGGATCTCCGTTTCCGTGACCGCGATCCGCGTCGCCTCCTCCCCTCCCTTCACCGGCTCACTCAAATGGATCGAGACCTGCCCCGGTGACGCGAGAATGGTCCACCCGATGCCGGCGGCATTCTTTGCGACCGGATCGAGCCGTCGGTCCACCTCCGATTCGGTGAGGCCGGCGATCAGCAGCGTGCGGTAGGCGATGCGGGTCGATCCGGATTCCAGCCTCGACAGCAGCGAATCGACCACCATCTCCCGCATTTCCGCCGGCACCCCCGGAAGCAGGGCGATCGTCGCCTTCCCCTCGCGAATCAGCAGACCCGGCGCGCTGCCGCGACGGTTCGGGAGCACGACGGCGTCGCGCGGTACGCTCGCCTGGCGGCGCGCTCCCTCTGAAAGCCCGAGCCCGATCTGCGCGTAGCGGGTCTCGAGATCCGCCACGATCCCGGCGCGCTCCTCGAGCGGACGACCCAGCAGGGCGGCGACCGTTTCTCGCGTTCGATCATCAATCGTCGGCCCGAGGCCGCCCGTCGCGATGATGAGATCCGATCGCCCGAGCGCAATACGGAACACATCCGTCAAATCGTCGGGATCGTCCCCCACGACCGTCCGGAAGCGGACGGCGATCCCGATCGTTCCGAGCTGCCGGGTGAGATAGGCCCCGTTCGTGTCGAGATGCCAGGGATCGAGAAGCTCGGTGCCGATCGCGATCAGCTCCGCATGGTTCAGACTCATGATGCGGGCTCGAGGCGTCGCACGGCATCGAGCATCGCCCGAGAGAAGACGAGGAGCGCTTCGCGGCCCTGCCGGCCCCGATGCCGCTCGAAGTGCAGGGGCGGCCCGAATTTCACATTGACCCGGATCGGCTTGGGAAAGCCGGCCCCGATCGGCAGCGCCTCGTTGGCGCCATCGATGTAGGCCGGAATGACGGGAGCCCCCGAGAGCGCCGCGATCATGGCCGCGCCGGGGCGCGCCTCACCGACAGAGCCGTCGGGACTTCGCGTTCCCTCCGGGAAAATACCCAGCACCCCGCCGCGTGAGAGAACGCGCAACGCGCGCTTGATCCCGCGCGAGTCCTGACCCTCGATCAGCACCGGAATCGTCCCCATGCCCCAGTAAAACCAGCGCAGCACCATCAGATCGAACATCCGCTGGAGGACGATGAAATGAATCGGCCGCGGTGAAGCGGAGCCGAGCACGATGGGGTCGGCGTAGGATGAATGGTTAGCGATGATGATCGCGGGCCCGGTCCGCGGCAGATGCTCGAGCCCCTCGCGTGTCTGCCGGAGGTAGAGGCGCACGAAGGGGTGAAACATGCCCTTCACGAACCAGTAGAACATGGTTAGTCGGTCTGCCAGCGCGGCGGAATGACCAGGCCGCCGCTGACGATCAACTTCGCCCCTTCCTCGACCGACAGATCAAGCGGAATCAACCGGTCGTTCGGCACCGCGACGAGCCAGCCTGAAGTCGGGTTCGGGGAGGTGGGAAGGAAGATGAGGGAGTGCCCTTCGAGGTTTCGCGTCCGCTCCGCCGCATGGATCGTTGTCTGATCCCGTGTGAGGAATCCGAGCGTGTACAGCCCCCGGCTGGGGTATTCGACCGCCACGACCCGTCGGAACGAATCGCTCTTGTTGTTAAAAGCATCGAGAAGCTGGCGGGCCGCACCGTAAATCCCTTTGATCAGAGGAATGCGCAGCATCACCCGATCGAAGGCGGCGACGATCTGGCGGCCGAGCAGGTTGGTAGCCAGAATCCCCACAAGGATGATCAGGAGCACCGTGATCACAATGCCGATCAGAGGCGCCCCATAAGTCGCGAAGGCGGGATCGTCGAGGTAGGGGAAGTGCAACAGAGACAGCACTCTCAGGATGACGGGCGTCGTCACCCCGTGCACCAGATCGACCAGCAGCCTCAGCACCCAGATCGTGATGATCAGGGGCAGGATGATGGCGAGACCGGTCAGGAAAAGGCGCCGGACGTGGCCCCAGAAAGATTGATCCTCGGCGCGGGCCTTACGCAACAGGCCTCCTCCTCGCCGGGTCATCACCGCCGGTCACACCGAGGCGGCGCGAGAATTTCATGAAATAGTCGGCGCCCGAGAGCATCGCAACCAGAACCACGACCCAGATCGCGATGTCTCCGGCCAGGCTCCAGCGCCCGAGGTACTGGAACCCCAGAATCAGCAGGACGATCGCCACCACCTGGCTGATCGTCTTGTACTTGCCCCAGATACTGGCACCGATCGTGACGCCCTGGCTGCTGGCGATCATCCGCAGGCCGTCGACCGCGAACTCCCGTCCCAGAATCACCCAGACCATCCACCCCTCGACGACACCCACCTGTACGAGAGAGATAAAGGCGGCGGAGGTGAGCAGCTTATCGGCGACCGGATCGAGGAGAATGCCCAGCGTCGTCACCTCATCACGCCTGCGGGCGAGCCATCCATCGAGATAATCGGTGAGGGAAGCGAGGAGGAAGACAGCGACCCCGATCATCTGCCATGACAGGCCGATCGGCTCGAGCGCTGTCACCCGCGTCATCAGGACCACCACGAGGACCGGGGTCAGGAAGATGCGGATGATCGTGATCCAGGTCGGGAGATTGATCATCGCATCGGTTGCCGGCGATCTGTGCGATGTGTAGAATGCGGCCGCCGGGTTGCGCCTACCTCGCCTTTCGCTCTCCACGCGGCCGTACCGGGTGACTCCCTGCTTCGGCCGCGGAGAGCGGGCGGAAAATAGCATAAGGACCCACACCGGTCAACCGGAGCACTGTTCAACCGGAGCATTGTGACTATTCGATTCGGAACCGACGGATGGCGGGGTATCATCGCGGACGATTTTACCTTCGACAACGTGAGGATCGTCGCGCAGGCAGTGGCCGATCTGATCCATGAGGAAGGCCGGTCCGGCTCCTCCGTCCCGGTCGGCTATGACGGCCGATTTCTGAGCCGCCGGTTTGCCGAGAGTATCGCGGCAGTCCTCGAGGGAAATGGGATCCCGACCATCCTCCCGGACACGCCGATCACGACGCCGATGCTCTCCTGCCAGGTGGTCGCCGGCGGCGCTCCGCTGGGTATCGGCGTCACCGCCAGCCACAACCCTCCGCACTACAACGGCGTGAAAATCAAGGCCGCATTCGGCGGCAGCGCCCTCCCCGAGCTGACTGCCCGGATCGAGGAACTGGTGGGGCGTCGAGCGCCGCGGGTCGGCCGTCCTCCGGAGCGGCGCCATCCGTTTCTGCCGGCCTACGTGCCGCGCCTCGTCAATGTGGTGAATCTCGAGCTGATCAAGAAGGCGCCGCTTCGCGTCGTCGTCGACAGCATGCACGGCTCGGGGTCGCGTATTCTGGAAGGGCTGGTGCGCGGAGGGAAGCTGCGCATCACCACCCTCCGGGGCGACTCCGACGTGTTGTTCGGCGGCGTCCAACCCGATCCGCGTCCCGACCTCCTCGGCCCTCTGGCCGATTCCGTGCGCCGCCACCGCGCGCATCTCGGCATTGCGACCGACGGCGACGCCGACCGGATCGGCGTCTGCGACGAGAAGGGTCGTCCCGTCTCGCCGCTTCAGATCTTCCCGTTGATCGCCCTCCACCTCCTGGAGACCAAAGGGTGGCGCGGCACCATCGCCAAGACGTTCGCCAACACGCTCCTCGCCGAAAGGATCGCCCAGCGGTACGACCTTCCGTTCCATGATCTGCCGATCGGGTTCAAGCACATCGCGCGCCTGATGCTCGAGCAGGACGTTCTGATCGGCGGTGAGGAGAGCGGCGGCATCGGCGTGAAGCGGTATCTGCCGGAGCGCGACGGCATCCTGATCGGGCTCCTTCTGATCGAAATGCTGTCAACGGGCGAACGCAAACTCAGCCGCCGCATCGCATCGATGGAGGCGGAGTTCGGTCGCTATTTCTTTCGGCGGGTCGACCTCAATATGCCGGTCCGGGAGGGTCGTCAGGCCGTCAGGGCGATCCACAAAGACCCACCCGCCAGGCTCGGCGGCCTGACGGTGCGCGGCATCGACACGCTCGACGGTGTCAAGCTGCTGTTCGGTGATGAGGGGTGGATCCTGTTCCGACCGTCTGGGACGGAGCCGCTCCTGCGCGTCTATTGCGAGGCGCGCTCCGAACGGTCGGTCGATGCCCTGATCCGCTCCGGGCTGACACGCCTCAAGAAACGGATCGGCTAGTGTCCCGTCCCTGAAATCGTGTCAACACCGAGGGCGCTGCGGCGCCCGAAATCGATCCGCGCGGCCGATCACCGCACGCCACGCATCAGGGCGTAGGTCTCCACCAGATGACCCACCGTCATCACACACGACACGACGAAGACGACCAGCAGCGCGTAGGTGCTCCCGCGGGCCAGCCGTCGTGTCCAGGCCCGCTCGTGGACGAAGCGCAGCACGAAGGGAACGAGTGAGACGGTGGCGAACAGGAACACCGCTCCCCGGGTCTGCGCCGATGAGATCGGTGCCGATTCCGACTCGCCCGGCATGATCGCCGTCGCGATCGGATGACTCGCAGACGCGTAGAGAAGTCCCGTGGCCACGGCCGTGATGGCGAATGGAAAGACCCTGAAAAGGTCGGCCTCCTCGAGCATTTCCTCGAGGTATAGTCCGGCGGCGATGCACAGAAACGGCGCGATCGGGATCCGGTACCAGCCGTACACGACTCGGTAATCGGCGGTCATCGCGAGCAGAGTGACGTAGATCGCAATTGGGACGAGAATCGCGCGCTGCCTCCCCCGGAGGGCCAGGGCGCCCGCGAGCAGCAGGAACATATAGATTCCCCGACCGAACGACTTCACCACGACCCTTCCCGAAAGGAAATCGAGAAATGCGTCGA
>JAZGDH010000310.1:0-2747 GCA_036477555.1 Acidobacteriota bacterium | reverse complement strand
GAGATCCCGTACTGCTCGAGCTTCTTGTACAGGTTACTCCGGGGCGTGTCGATCTCCTTGGCGGTGCGGGCGACATTCCAGCGAAATTCCTGCAGCTTGCGGGTGATGAAGGCACGTTCGGCGCCGTCCCGGAACTCCTGCAGGGTGCGGTAGCGGGCGGGATCGATCCCTCCCGCCATGGCGGCATCCGGCGGCTCCGGCAGCTCGCCCGGCCCGCCCTCGAATGACGCCACATCACGCTCACTGATCGTCTCGCCCGGCGTCATGATCAGCAGCCGCTCGACGGCGTTCCTCAGCTCGCGCACGTTGCCACGCCAGGGTCGCGCCTTCAGACGCGCCAGCGCGCCGTCCTCGAAGCGCCGGGGGCGGTCGTTGTTCTCATCGCAGAAGATGCCGATGAAATGCTCCACGAGCAGCGGGATATCATCGGGGCGCTCGCGCAGGGACGGGCAGGGGATCGGAACGACGTTGAGCCGGAAGAAGAGATCCTCGCGGAAGCGCCCCTCACGGATTTCTACAGGAAGATTCTTGTTGGTCGCGGCGATCGTCCTCACATCGACCCGCAGGGTCCTGGACATGCCGACCGGTTCCACCTCACCGCTCTCGAGCACGCGCAGCACCTTCGCCTGCGTCCGCTGGCTCATGTCGCCGATCTCGTCCAGAAAAATCGTCCCCCCGTCCGCCTGGACGAACTTTCCGATCTGGCGGCCCGTCGCTCCGGTGAAAGCGCCCTTCTCGTGTCCGAACAGTTCCGACTCGATCAGCTCCTCGGGGATCGCGGCGCAGTTGACCTTGATGAACGGCTTCGTCGCACGCGGGCTGCCGCGATGGATCGCCTGCGCGATCAGTTCCTTGCCGGTGCCACTCTCGCCCGTGATCAGCACGGTGGCGTGGGTCGGCGCGGCGCGGGCGACCGCTTCCTCGATCGCCTTCAAGGCGGGCGAGCGGCCGACCATGCGCGAGCGCGCTTCGGTCTCTCCCCGGAGCTTCTGGTTCTCCTCACGCAGTCTCTTGCGCTCGATGGCGTTGCGGATGGCAGTGAGGACACGATCCGACTCCAGCGGCTTTTCGAGGAAATCGTAAGCGCCCTTCCGGATCGCCTCGACGGCGGTCGGGACATCCCCGTGACCGGAGATCATCAGGATCGGTATGTGGGGATCCTTTCCGCGCGCCAGCTGAAGCGCCTCGAGGCCATCCATGCCGGGCATCTTGATGTCGAGCAGCACCGCGTCGGGCGACTCGCGCTTGAGGGCCTCGAGACCACCGGGCCCTGAGGCCGCCTCGGCATACTCGTACCCCTCGTACTCGAGCACCATGCGCAGGGACTTCCGGATGGCCTCCTCGTCGTCGATGACCAGGACCTTGCCCTTCAAATGCTTCTCCGGGGACGCGCGTGCGGGCTTCGGGTGGGGCGCTCCGTGGCGTGGGCCGCCCCGCGGCGATTCAGGCACCCGATGATAGCAAAAAGCGGGGCCCGGGAGTGCCCGTGCCCCGCTTCTGGATTCTCGCCGCGTCGCGCGGATCTACTCCTCGCGCTCCATGCGGACGGTGACATAGCGTGACGTCGTGTTGTTGGTCGCCGACCGGGCCGGCGGATGCGTGACGTAGAAGACGATCAGCCCGCCCGGGTCGACCTTGCGCAGCTCACGGCGGTAGTCCGCGAGGCCGTCGACCGGCACGCGGTTGACCTCGACGATGACGTCGCCGCGGTTGAGGCCCTTCTGGTACGCCTCCGAAATCCGCGATACACGCGTGATGATGACGCCAGTCGTGTCGGACGGCAACTCGATCTCGTTCAGGACGCTCGGCGAGATCGCGTCGACGGAGATCCCCAGGGACTTCTCGCGGGGGTCCTCGCCGCCCGGCAGGCCCGGCGACGATTCGTTGCCTGCGAGCTGATCCGGGGGAGGCCGATCGATCAGCTCGGCGCTGAGGTCCACCTCTTTGCCGCCGCGAACGACCTTCAGCTTCACCGTGTCGCCCGGTCTCTTCCCCGAGACCAGCCGGACCACCTGCTCGGTCGAATCGATCGGCTCGCCGTCGATCGCGATGATGATGTCGCCCCGTTGCACGCCGGCCGCCTCGGCCGGCTTCCCCCGCGTGACCGACTGCACAATCGCCCCGTGATCGCTCTCCAGGCCCCACGCTTCCTGCAGCTCGGGCGTGATCACGCCGAGCTGAATTCCGAGGAATCCGCGCGCCACCCTGCCGGTGGTGCGCAGCTGTTCGATCACGTTTCTGGCGATGTTGATCGGCACCGCGAACCCGATCCCCTGACCGATGCTGCTGATCGCCGTGTTGACGCCGATCACCTCGCCTCTCACATTCACGAGCGGGCCGCCGGAGTTGCCGAAGTTGATCGCCGCGTCGGTCTGAATGAAATCGTCGAGACTGACGTCGCGTACGCCGAACCCCGTCCGCAGATGGCGCCCCTTGGCGCTCACCACCCCCACCGTCACGGTGTGGTCGTAGTTCAGGGGGTTGCCGACGGCCAGCACCCAGTCACCGACCCGAATCCTGTCCGAATCACCGAGATCGAGATACGGCAGCCGGCTGTTGACCTTGATCTTGATGAGGGCCAGATCGGTGCTCGGGTCGCTTCCGACCACCTCCGCCTCGTACTCGCGGAGATCACCGCTCAGGTTGACCTCGATCAGCGTCGCGTCCTCGACGACGTGGTAGTTGGTCATGATGTAGCCGTCATCGCTGATCAGGAAGCCCGATCCGCCGCTCTGCTCGAAACGATC
>JAZGDH010000031.1:0-2901 GCA_036477555.1 Acidobacteriota bacterium | reverse complement strand
TGCGCGATCGTGGCCGGCGCCCTGTTCCTGCTCGCGACGGCGTTCGCCGCGCTCCCGGGGCTCGTCGACCGCCTCCTCTCTTCCGGGGCGGGCGTCCCGGCTGCCGTCCTCGGTTCCGATATCGGTGCCGTTCTGCGCGGCGCGACACTTCGTTCGGTGCTCTGGTCGTTCGGCGAGGCGGCGGTTCTTGCGCTGTGCGCTCTGGTCACCCTGAGCCGGCGGGGGACTCTACGGGGCCGGATTGCCGTCTGGGGAATCGTCGTCGCTTCGGGACTGTCGATGACGATCGCGGCGTCACCGGCCCTCTCGACCGCCGATCCCGGCTGGCTGCGCGCCGAATCTCCCCTGAAGGGTGTGGTCGGGCACGGACAGGGAGCGCCGCGCGTTCACCATGAGCCCCGTCCCGCCAACCTGAGTGTCTGGGGGAAAACGGATGAACTGGCGTGGGGCTACCGATACGATCGCTTCATCTACGCGCTCGGCAGCGGTCACCCTGACGCTGTCCCGTCGCTCTTCGATCCGGCGACCGATCGGATGGATCTCCGCGCCTCGTCCGCCATCGGTCGTCACCTGCAGGATCTCCCGCTCGCCGCGCGGCTGCGTATTCTGGGCCTCGGCCATGCGGGGTATATGCTCACTTACGAGGAGCACGATCACCCGCGTCTCGAGGAGGGGCCGGTCCTCGACGGGTTCAGCCGTCCCCCGCTGCGTGTCTATCGGCTGCGCGATCCGCTTCCCCGGGCTCGTTGGGTGCAGCGGGCGGTCCCGCCCCGTGATCCGGACGACCCGCTGCCGAGCCTTCTGGATCCGGAATTCGATCCCGCGCGAGAGATCCTCCTCGAGGGGGCGAACGGAACGCTGGAGAACGCTGCCGGGTCGGTCACGGGACGGGCGACGATCATCGAAGACCATCCGGAGCGTCTTCGCATCGATGTCGAGTCCCGGGCGGCCGGATATCTTGTGGTCGCCGACGCCTTCGCGCCCGGCTGGATCGCTCGGAATGACGGGTATCCAGTTGATCTTCTGCGGGCCAACGGAATGTTCCGCGCCGTCAGGGTCGCGGCAGGGACCCACACGATTGAGATGAGGTACGCTCCGGTCAGCGTTCGCAGGGGCCTGTGGCTGAGCATGACCGGTCTTCTCCTGACCATCGGATGGGCAGTCGGCGCACGGAGGATGGGACGATGAACGAACGGGGGGGCAGGGCATCGGTGACCGGCTCCCCGCACGGTCGGAGCGATCGTTTTCTTCTCCTGGGTCTCACCACCCTGCTCGCAATCGCCGCCGCGCTGACCCCGATCGGGAGCTATGATTACTGGTGGCATCTGGCGACGGGCCGCCTCATCCTGGAGAGTGGCGCCATCCCGCACGTCGACCCGTTCTCCTTCACGGCGATTGGAACGGAATGGGTCGATCACGAGTGGCTGTTTCAGATCGTCGCCTACGGGCTGCACTCCACGATCGGCCCGGCCGTGCTGATCCTCCTCAAGATCCTCTGCGTCCTCTTCCTGACCTTCCTGTTCGCGAATCAATTGAAGCGCGAAGGGCACGGGCCGGCCGGAACGACGGCGATGCTGGTCATCACGCTGGTCGGGGCCTGGTTCCGGTTCCAGGTTCGTCCCGAACTGGCCACGCTGGTGATCGTCCCACTGGTGATTGTTCTCGCGATGCGGGCACGCGAAGGGGGGCGCAAGGCGCCCCTGGCCGCGATCGTCGTGTTGTGCGCACTCGGAGCGAACCTGCACGTCGGCATCGTCCTGGCGCCGGCGCTCCTCGCGCTGGGACTGGGGGTCACGATCCTCCAGAGACTGATCCCCGGTCCGAACGGGGCCACACTCCCGCACGGCGGTGATCGGTACCGGTTCGAGCGGCGGCTGGCCGTGACGACGATGGCCGCGCTTGCGGCGATCTCGATCAACCCGTACGGTCCCCGCATCTACGCGGTGCCGTTCGAGCTGAAGCGCCTGCTCGACTCCCTGCCGTGGCCGAATCTGGAGTGGGCCCGGCCCGGCGTGGGTGACTTTCCGCTTTTCTATGCGACGCTGATCGCCACCGCCCTCGTCGTGGTCATCGTCCACCGGAGGATCGATCCGATCGCCACACCGGCGCTCCTCCTGATCGGTCTGCTGGCGCTGCTCCACCTGAGAAATATCGGACTGTTCTTCCTGCTCCTGCCGCTCGGTTTGGGCCGTCCGGTCCGGGACCTGGTCGATCGGATCGGCGGCAGGCTGACCGTGCGCCTTGCGCGCGGTCGCGGCTCAATCCGTCCGGGGTTTCTGGTCTCGGCGGTTCTGGCCGTGGCGGCGATCCCGATGCTCGCTCTGTTGCCGCCACGCATCACCTGGGGCTTCGGGATCGCCTCGGTCAACGAGCCGGTCGCGGCGGTCGACTTTCTGGAGCGTGAATCGATCGGAGACCGGCTCTTCAATGACGTCCGGTTCGGCGGGTACCTGGTCTGGCGCCGCGGGCCCGCAACTCCCGTTTTCATCGACGGGCGCAATGAGGTGTATGCCGATCTGCTCCACGACATCGCCGGCGCCCTGGAGGGATGGGACTCATGGGAGGCGCTCCTCTCGCGGCACGACATCGACTCGGCGCTCCTGCGCTACCCGGGGACCCTCCAGAAAGTGATTTATTCCGCGGAAGAGGGCCGCCCCCCGGTCGTCGGAGAACGCGCCTTCTCGGCCGCCTATTTTCCCCGGGAGCAGTGGGCCCTCGTCTACTGGGACGACGATGCGATGATCTTCCTGCGCCGGCTCCCGCAGCACCTGGCAGTGATCGAGCGTCTGGAATATCGCTCCCTCCATCCCGACGACTGGCGCCATGCGATGGCGGAGGTCGTCACCGGTCGGGCCCCGATCGGGCCGATCCTGGCGGATCTCGACCGCAAGCTGCAGGAGG
>JAZGDH010000309.1:0-2992 GCA_036477555.1 Acidobacteriota bacterium | reverse complement strand
GCGTCACTGCCCCGCGGGCCCGTGCCGTTCGCGCCCGGTCGTCTGCTGGCGCACGGGACGCCGCTCGATGAGGACACCTATCTCCTCGATGTCCGCGAGGCGACCCGGTGTTTCGCGGAGATCGATTTCGAGTTGTGTCTGTTCGGGCACACTCATCTTCCGTCGGTCTTCACGCGGGACGGCGATCTGGTGCAGGGCCAGAGGCTGTGCGGAGACCTCGTCGAGGTGCCGTTGCAGCCGGGCGTTCGCCACATGCTCAACCCCGGCTCCCTGGGGCAGCCGCGGGATCGGAATCCGAAATGCAGTTTCGCGCTGTACGATGCGGAGGCCGGCACGTTCGTGGTGCACCGGCGCGAATACGCCGTGGAGGAGGTGCGCCGGAAGATTCTCGGCGCGGGGCTTCCCGCCGCCCTCGGCGATCGTCTTCGATCCGGAGTCTGAGGCGCGATGAGACTGATCACGGCTCACAGGATCCTGATCGGCACGGCGGTTGCGTTCTTCGCCTTCTATGCCTTCTGGGAGTTTCGGGGAGTCGGGGAGATCGGAAGCGCCTGGCGCGGCGTTGCGGCGTTGATAGCATCCACGGCGCTGTTAATCTATCTATTGAAACTCAGGACGCGAAATGTGCCGCCCGGAGACGGCGGCGGAGGGGGAGGCCCATGATCAAGCTGCTCGATAACGATACCGATGCCGAGATCGGTGAGATCTCAGAAGACCTGCTCACGGCCATGCAGGAGAATCTCGTCGAGGAAAGCCAGGATGAGTACGCCTACAGCATCGACGAGGTCGCGCTCGCCGGCCTGGAATCGAGCGGCGTCGACTCGCATCTCGTGAACATGCTGCGCAAGGCTCTCGGACAGCGCTCCTCGATTGAAGTCCGGCTCGAGTTCGACTGAGCCTCAGCCCACCCACCACCAGGCGGCATAAAGCGCCATGAAAAATCCGCCAAGCGGCAGGGCGATCGCCAGATAGCCCCGGAACAGCAGCTCCGACCGAGCCGTCCCCAGCGCCAGCAGCACGTGCACCGGAAAGATCACGGCCGCGAATCGCGAGAAAGACCAGAGCGTCGAAGACAGTGGAAGCAGGATCGCGGCGGTGGCGTACAGCGCCCACGAGCGCCGCACGAAACGGAACAGCAGCGGGATGGCGGCGACGAAGAGTAGCGCCACGATCAGATCGATGGTCGAGTGATGCGCGTCGTGCAGGTGGGGCGACTCCAGATATCTGGTGAACGCCCGCCATGGGCCGGTTGATGGCCCCCGCCAGCGGGTCTGGCGCAGGACGAACGGGATCGCGGTTCCGAAAAGAGCGTGACAGTAAACCATATATCCACCCAGGGCCGCCACGGGCGCCGCCAGGACGGCCGCCCGTCGGGCGACGGCCCGTAAACCGTCCCTGATGCCGGGGCGTATGAGCAGTTCGTCCACGAGAGGGATCAGCACCAGGAGACCGGTCGGCTTCGACAGCACGCACAACGCGGCGAGAATCGCGGCAGGAAGCAGCCGTTGCCGGCGCACCGCCAGAAGGGTTCCCAGCAGGCAGGCCAGCATCAGTGACTCGGCGTAGACCGCCGACAGGAAAAAGCTGGTCGGGAACGCCAGGGTCACCCAGATCGCGCGCGTCGCGGTCTCGTCGTCATGATCGAGCCGCACCAGATCCCTCAACCACAGCAGCGCCAGGATGAGTGCGAGGTTCGCGATCAGGATCCCGGCCAGAAGCGGCGGGACGCCGACCGCCGAAACGGCGCGGATCAGCATGGGATAGAGGGGGAAAAAACCGGTGGCGTCCGCCGGCGCGTAAGCAACCGGACGATCGAGGAAATACTCACCCGATCGATACCCCTGATCGGCGATCAGCAGATACCACTCGGCATCCCATCGGGCCCAGATCTCGAGTGCCGCCGGGGCACGGGGATGGTAGACGAGGTTTCCCTTCTGCACCGTCAGACCGGAGAGCAGCAGCTGCGAGCCGAGCAGGCCGACCAGGAGCAGACCGGCTCGGGTCGTCAGAAACGGAGCAAGGAGGCTGCGGGCGGCCGACATCACGGTGCCGGAATCGCCGGCGCTTCCGGCAGCGTGGCGTCCCGGTTTCGGAGGCGGGAGGCGATCCAGTCCAGCGTCAGAGCGACGGCCGGTGCGGACACCGCGATCACCGGCATCAGGAACCGATTGCCATAGTGGCTCGTGTCCCAGTGCCGGTAGGTGGCGAACAGGAGCAGGAGGAACTCGCCCACGACGACGTAGAGCACCGCCTCGCGGGGGCGTCTTCTGAACAGAAGAACGAGACCGGGCAGGGCGAGGAAGAGCACGGGGGCCGTGGTCAGGAGTCCGTGCTGCAGGTCGAACAGCTCGGCCACGAGACCCCTGATCGGATCTCCGTCAAACAGCCCCCGGTGGCTCAGGGTCGAAACGGTGTCGCCCTCGAGCACCACGTTGCGATCGTACGAGGTCGTCAACGGAGAGCCGAACAGCGACAGGTTGAGCAGCGCCAGTGCGAGAAGAGGCCCGGCGGCCCCGCAGCAGGCGCGCAACCCGCCGCGCCAGCCGCGCGCCCAGAGCGCGTACCCGAGGAAGATCGGCACGAGAAACAGGTGGGTCATCTTGGCGGCGACGGCCGCGCCCGCCAGCAGACCGCCCGCGACGTCGCGACCGCGGATGATCAAGAGGATGGCGAGGACGAGCACCAGCGTGGCGAACAGGTCGGGAGAATAGTTGTAGTCGAACCGCCGCAGAAAAGATCCCGTGATCAGCAGGAATGCCGCGGCGGCGGCGGTGAAGGGAGGTGCCGTGGTCCGTGCCAGCTGCATGAGTGCAAGCGCGAGCAGGGCCAGGACCAGGATGTTGAAGATCAGAAACCCCGGCACGCCGAACGCCATGAGGAACGGGATCGACACCAGAGGCATCAGCAGCGGGTGCTTCGGGTACCAGGCTCCGTCCTCCCCCAGCGCAATCTGGCGGCCGTGCACGGCGAGCCCTCCCTTCAGCTGGTTACG
>JAZGDH010000308.1:0-2919 GCA_036477555.1 Acidobacteriota bacterium | reverse complement strand
CTCGTGATCGGGCTCGGTCAGGGACACTTTCCGGAATACTGAAGGGTCGAGGACGATTCGTCGGTGCGCGGCCCGACGCAATACACAGAGAGGCTTCTAGGGGAGTTGGTCGAGCGGCAGGAAGCCGAGGGCTTTCATGAAGATGTCATTGAAATCGACCCGTCCCGACAGCTCGAGATATTCGACGCGTGACGGCATCGCCTCGGCCGCCTCTCTTTCACGGTAGGAAAGCAGGGCGATCTTCGCTCCCTCGCCGGCCGCATTACCGATCGCCCGGATCCGGTCGAGCGGCACGGGCGGTACGAGACCGAGCATCCGGGCCGAGTCGGGGTGAATGTACGAGCCGAACGCACCCGCCAGAAGCACCTCGTGGAGATCATCCGGTCCGACGCCCAGCGTGTTCATCAGGACCTGGATGCCTGTCGCGATCGATCCCTTGGCGAACTGCAGCTGACGAACATCTTTCTGCGAGAAGATGACGGGGTTCTCGCCGCTCTCCTCGGCCGTGGCCAGAACGAAGGCGCGGATGCCGTCGACCGTCACCAGGCGTGAAGCGATCGGTTCGGGAATCTGATCGCGCACCTCGTCGGCGGAGCGCATCCGGCCGGTGGCGTCGATCAGGCCACGATGGTAAAGCTGAGCGACCGTGTCAATCAGCCCCGATCCGCACAGGCCGATCGGCTTCGCATCCTCGATCGTCGCCAGCTCGACCGCGTCCTCGGTGATCCGGACGCCTTCGATTGCCCCGGCGGTGGCGCGCATTCCGCAGGCGATTTCGGCCCCTTCGAACGCCGGTCCGGCCGGCGCCGCCGTGCAGACGGTTCTCTGATCCGAGCCGAGCGCGATCTCTCCGTTGGTGCCGACATCGACGAAAAGCCGCAGACGATCGCCGCGGGGTAGGGCCGTGGCGAGCAGCCCGGCGACGATGTCCCCGCCGACGTAGGCGCCGATCGCCGGGAACAGATAGATCCGGCCGCGCGGATGAACCTCGACCCCGAGTTCCGACGCCGTGAAGCTCCGCCCCTCGTCGATGGCGGGAGCGAATGGCGTCATGGAGATCGGCTCCGGGTCGACTCCCATCAGAAGGTGCAGCATCGTGGCGTTGCCCGCCACGGTCATTTCGTAAATCCGCTCGCGAGGAACCCCGGACTCGCCGGCCAGCCGTTCGATAATCCCGTTGAGCGCGAACGCCGACAGCCGTTGCAGCTCCTGAAGCCCTTCGGGATTTCTCATCGTGTGGGAGATGCGCGAAAGAACGTCGGCACCGTACATCGCCTGAGCATTGAGGGCCGATACGACGCCGCGCGCTTCCCCGGTCACGAGGTCGATGAGGGTTCCGACGATCGTGGTCGTCCCCAGGTCAAAGGCCACGCCGAACAGCTCCCGTGTCGTGTCGCCGGGCTCGAGCCCCAGTAGAGATTCACCGCAGAGCACCGCCGTGACGTCCCATTCCGCTTCACGCAGCGCCTTCGGCAGCGTGCGCAGGGCGGCGAGGTCGACACGCAACGAGAACCCTTCCTTACGCAGCGCTTCCTTGATGCGCCGGACGTCGGATCGCTGATCGTCGAGCTCGGGTTCCTGTAACTTGAGATGGATCTTGTGGACGTTCGGATCCAGGAGCACCTGGCGTCCGACGCCGAACATCGCAGTCTTCGGCTTGCTCAACAGACGGGGTACCCGGACCGTCATCTCGGCACGGACCTCGGCCTGACAGGAAAGGCGCCAGCCCTTGTTCATGTCCTCCACGCTCAGGTGGTCCTGGTCGGCGGGGGTGATGGGGCAACTCCCTTCCTGAATCTGCACCTTGCACTTGCCGCAGGTGCCGCGCCCGCCGCATGTGCTTTCGATCGGCTGGCCGAGCCATGCGGCCGCGTGAAACAGGGTGGTCCCCGGCGGAACCCGGGTCACCGACTTCTTCGGGGTAAAGGTGACCTTCAGCTTGGCTGCCTTGAGGCTCGCGGTTTCCATGGTCTTCTCGTGTGCGTTGTCAGACGGGCGATGCGGTCGCGGGTCGTGCGCCCCTGGCCTGGTCCTGCTGCGCGATGCCCTTGCGATAGTATTTCATCCACCGTGCCCCGAAGGCATCGTGGCCGAGCATCAGGTCACCCGCGAGAATTAGCTTGTAGATCTCGGATTCGAGCGGGTTGGTGATCGAGGCGGTCAGGCCGACATTCATGCCGATCAGCATGAATGTAGCGGTGAGGGGGGGGCGATCCGGCAGGCCGAACCCAACGTTGCCGGCGCCGACCGACATGTTGACGCCCAGTTCGTCACGAATGAGGCGCATCGTGTCGTAGGTGATCCGACCGAATTCGTGATTCGCCCCGATCGGCATGCAGAGCGGATCGATGAGGACATCCTCGTTGGGGATGCCGTGATCGGACGCACGATTGATGATCTTGCGCGCGACTTCCAGTCGCACTGCGGGATCGTTGCTTATGCCGGTGTCGTCGTTGGCGATGCCGATGACCGCCGCTCCATACTTCTTGATCAGCGGCAGAAGTCGTTCGAGGACCTCATCCTCGCCGGTCACCGAATTGACGAGCGCCTTGCCCTTATAGGCCGGCAGCGCCACCTCGAGCGCCTCAGGCGTGGAGGAGTCGATCGAGATCGGCGCGTCGACCGTCTCCATCACCGCTTCGATGGCCCCCTTGAGCATGCCGGGCTCGTCGGCGCCGGGGATACCGGTATTGATGTCGAGCATGTGCGCTCCGGCGGCAACCTGAGCTGCTGCGTCCTTCTTCACTCTCGAGAATTCGAAGGCTCGGAGCTCTTCGGCGAGCTTCTTGCGGTTGGTGGGATTGATCCGCTCGCCGATGATGACGAACGGTTCGTCCGGCCCGATGACGACGGTCTTGCTCGCTGATGAGACGACGGTCTTCATGAGGTGATCGGCTCCCGGTGATTGACTCCGGACGG
>JAZGDH010000307.1:0-3672 GCA_036477555.1 Acidobacteriota bacterium | reverse complement strand
CATCATTAGGAATTCATTCGATCGACGCGAACGCAACTTAATCCGGATCGCAGTGGGAAGAAACGGCACAGTAGTCAGGGAATGACTTGATGGCCGTTTTCAACAGCGAGTTCCGAAGGGCCTTGGCCAAAACCATCCCAAGCATCGTGTTGCCTCTGTCGCCCCCGTTCCGGCGATGCATCGCGGTCGGCATGACGGAAATCGGGATAATCCATGTCTGCCCTCGCCATCCCCATTGCGATCGAACCGGAATTCGGTCGGAGCGTCGTCCCTGACGACAGGACATCCACCACCAAGTCACACATCAGGCTGGAAGGGAGGTGAGTGGTCATAGCTAAGCGCAGAAAGAAAGCTAAGAAGGCGAAGAAGAAAGGGAAGAAGAAGAAGTAGCTTCTATTCTTCCGAACTGCCTTACGAGGGGTGGCTACGGTCACCCCTCAACTTTTTTCCGGGGCTTCTGCCGATTCCCCTTTTGACAGCCGGTTTCTCCTCTGCCAGAATAAGCGGCCCGATCGGGAGAAGCGTCGATCGCGGGGAAATCAGGGAGTTCATGAATTCTTCGAAAACGTGGAAAAGCGGAGAGAGATGCCGGCTCTCCGGAATTTACTCCTGCCGGAACTGCCGGTCGGCGGGGCGCGACACCACCCTGGAAGTCCGCGAGGGAGCCATCTTTCCGATGTGCGAGACCTGTCCGCAGAAGGACGTGACCTACGTGCCCGTCACGTCCGCGGTGAGCGCGTCGGCGGCCGGGTCGTCCTCGTAGTTCCGCGTCGGCCCTTGCGCATCCTGCGCCGGGTCACCTCGATCGCCTCGAGTCTCCGCGCAATCTCCGTCTCGTATCCGACCGGGCGCGGTCGGTAATAGCGGCGTCCGCGCAACCGCTCGGGGAGGCACTCCATGCCGGTCGTCCCTTCTTCGAAGTTGTGCGCGTGCTCGTACCCCCGGCCGTGCCCCAGATGTTTCATCAGTCCGGTCGGCGCGTTGCGGAGCTCCATCGGCACCGGATCGGCGGAGCCACTGCACAGGTCCTTGCGGATCTCTCCGTAAGCCGCGTACACCGCGTCGCTCTTCGGCGCGGCTGCGAGGTAGGCCGCCGCCTGAAGGAGCGCGAGCCTCCCCTCGGGATCGCCGAGGAACTCGAACGCCTCCTTGGCCGCCAGGGCGATCGTCAGCGCCTGGGGTGCGGCGTTCCCGATATCCTCCGATGCAAAGCGCACCATACGCCGCGCACAGTAGAGCGGGTCCTCGCCCGACTCGAGCATCCTCGTCAGCCAGTAGAGCGCCCCGTCTGCATCGCTGTTACGCAGTGACTTGTGCAGCGCCGAGATCAGGTCGAAGTGCGCATCGCCGGCGCGATCGTAGAGCAGTGGGACACGCTGCAGCGCCTGCTCGATCGCGGTCCGCGCAACGCGGCGCCGACCCTCTCCGTCGAGCCGGGCGGAGGCGACCACCTGCTCCAGCACGTTCAACGCCCGTCGCGCGTCGCCGCCGCAGAGCGAGGCGAGAAGAATCAGAACTTCATCGTCCAGTTCGGCGTGCGAGGACGCGAGCCCCCGCGGGTCGGCGAGGGCACGCCTGAGGATCACGACGATCTCTTCGGGTGTGAGGGATTGCAGAACATAGACGCTGCACCGCGACAGGAGTGCGGAGTTCACCTCGAACGACGGGTTCTGGGTCGTGGCTCCGATCAGCGTGACGACACCCTCCTCGACGAAAGGGAGAAAGGCGTCCTGTTGCGCCTTGTTGAAGCGGTGGATCTCATCGACGAACAGAAGTGTCCGGCGATTTTCCGCCCGGCGGTACCGATCGGCGGCCTGCATCACCTCCCGGATCTCGCGGATCCCCGAAAGCACGGCACTGTAGGCGACGAAACGGCATTGCGTGAGGTGGGCGATCATGCGGGCCAGCGTGGTTTTTCCGGATCCGGGCGGCCCCCAGAGGATCATCGAGTGAATCCGATCGTTCTCGATGGCCGATCGAAGAGGCCGGCCGGGACCGAGGAGCTCCTCCTGACCCACGACCTCGTCGAGAGAAGCGGGGCGCATGCGATCCGCGAGGGGAGTGCCGGGTGCGGGCGCAGCTCCGTCCCCGCGCTCCTCGTCTTCGGAATCGGGCCCGAACAGATCCATTGAGGGATGCTACGCCCGGCCGGAAAGGGCTGTCAAACGGGGCGCCCTGCGGGGAGGCTGCGGGTCTGGATCAGCCGGCGTTCTTTTCGATGGGAGGAACCCGCCGGGTATCCCTGCGGAATTCGTCGTCGGCGCCCTGTCCGAAGCTGTGCAGCTCGCGGACTTTCGAACTGGAGAGCGTCGTGACGACCGCATCGCACACGGCCAGGGCCGCCGCCAGGGTCTCGCGCGTGCGACTCTCGAACGATTTGAGCACGCGCGCCAGTTCGACGTCGCCCATTTCTTGAGGCGATGCGCCGGCTCGATCGCGGACCGATCCGACCGCCGAGGAGATGATATCGAGCGCCTCGGACAGGATCGTGCGATCCTCCTCGGACAGAGACTGCAGCTGATGAGCGAGTTCGTAGATCGACGGGTCGAGCCGGTCCATCCCGGTCGCACCGTTCTCCCAGTGCCGTCCGGTCAGGATCCACTCGATCGAGGTGTTGCCGATCCGCGCGAGCTCGAGGAGCCTCTTCACCTCTGGCAGAATGCCGTTCTCGTACTTGTGGATGGCCGGTTGAGTGGCGCAGAGCAACTCGGCCATCTGCCACTGCCGGAGACTATTTGTCTTCCGAAGGGCTTTAATCCGTTCGCCGATGATCTTCTTGTCCAGAGGGACCACGATGCATCTCCGTTCGGCAGCAATCTCATTTCCGGAACCGGAGGGTCCCGCGAAAGCCGCGCCGTAATTGACTTTCACCAATTATACGTTGATGGTTCGGGCGGGGCAACGGAAATAATCACCGGTTATCTGGGGGGGGGAATGGGGTCAGTCACTGGTTCCACCGCTCAGAACCGCGAAGACTACCGCTCCATAAGTAATAAACCCTATAATTTCATTTACTTAGTGTGTGTTCGGCGTCCTGGCGGCCCCCCGGCTGCCCCCGATCGGCAGCGTGAGCCCCAGGAACGCACCGATGTCGGGAGCGCTGAATTGGTTATCGAGGTTCTCGATCAACGCCCAGTCGAAGAGCAGACCCTCGCCCGTGCCGTGCCGCATCCCGAAGGCGATCTCGGTCGTGGCCCGGCCGAGATCGTTCCCGGCGGTCTGCTCGAACGGCCCGCGCGTGCGGAGTAATTGCGCGATCAGAGCGGTGCGCGGGGTGGCAGAGAAGACCCAGGTGCCGAACAGGCTTCTGGAGTTCCTGGGATTCAGATCGGGGGCCAGATCCCAGGAGCCAATCTTCGTGTAGGCGTACCCGGCGTGCAGGCTCGATCGCCCGACGCGCCCCGAGACCTCGATCGCCGCGCCGTAGTCGGCCGACCCGCTCCCATCGAGACGATCGGCATCCCCGGTCGGCAGCTTCGCGGACAGCGAGAATGAGATGGCCGGATGTCCCTCACCGGCCTTCACGAGCGCCGTCCGGCCGGTCAGGACGATGTCGCCCAGGCGGATCCCGTCGCGGCCACCCTCGACGAAAACCGAAGTCCCTGGGGTGACGTAGCCATTGGCGTAGCGGTCGCGTTGAAATCCAGGGCGACCCCCGTCGGGCAGACTGAG
>JAZGDH010000306.1:0-4882 GCA_036477555.1 Acidobacteriota bacterium | reverse complement strand
CGACATCGGGCGCACGGTGCAGGATTTCTCGACGGCCGAACTCACGGTCAGGGCGCCTGACATGGCGAGCCTCGATCGGATCGTCGACAACCTGATCGATCTCGGGTGTCATCCGAAGGATTCGGTCAACTCCCTCATCAAGCCGTCCGGCAAGAACGGCACCGTCCCGGATGATTTCTACTCCACGACCAATTATCGGACGGTCGTGCGCATCGTCGGCCGCGAGATCGACGTCGACGGGCAGCGGATGGACGCCTGCATCGTCGTCAGGAACGGCCGGGCCGTCTGCACCACGCTGCGCGACGTGCGCCGCGGGGATCAGGTCGTCTGCGGGCACGACGGCGTCGAGGTCTTCCCGCCCTTCAAGGAGCGCGAGCGCGAGGATTTCGTCTTCATGGCGAGCGACGTCTCGTCCGAGAAACGTGTCGAGCTGACGGTGGCGGAGATCGCCCGGCTCATGAAGGAGATTAAGACGGAGCGGGGGCGCATCGTGGCGGTCCCCGGTCCGGTCGTCGTGCACACCGGAGGCGGCGAGCACCTCGGGAAGATCCTGCGAGGCGGCTACGTTGATGTCGTTCTCAGCGGCAACGCCCTCGCCGTGCACGACATCGAACGGGCGCTGTACGGTACGTCGCTCGGCGTCCACCTCGACACCGGCATTCCGGTGGTGGAGGGGCACCGCAATCACATGCGCGCGATCAACACGATCCGCCGCTCCGGTTCGATCGCCGCGGCGGTCGGCAAGGGCGTCCTGCGCTCGGGGGTGATGTACGAGTGCGTGAAGAACCGCGTGCCGTTCGTCCTGGCCGGCAGTATCCGCGACGACGGTCCGATGCCGGACACCGTCATGGACCTCACGCGCGCCCAGGAGGAGTACGCCGAACTCCTGCGTGATGCCCGGGTCGTCCTGATGCTCGGCACGATGCTGCACTCGATCGGGGTCGGCAACATGATCCCAGCCTGGGTGCAGACGATCTGCGTCGACATCAACCCGGCCGTCGTGACTAAACTTTCCGACCGCGGCTCCGCCCAGACGATCGGCGTCGTCACCGATGTCGGCCTCTTCCTGCGCCTGCTCGCGGACGAGTTGTCAGCGGGGTAAAGGCGGTTTCGTCGCGCAGTAGCGGTAGCTGATCCATCCGTCGCCGGCACTGGCGTCGGGGGAGACATCGACCATCCGCGCCCCCGCACCCTCGAGCAGCCCGACCACTTCCTGCTTCGCGATCGGGTGCATCGTCATGTCGGATCGCCACGGCTGCGTCACTGCGTAGTAAAAGGTAAGCGCCGGCGCGGGAAGCATCCGCTTCAGGCGCTCCTTCGGGTGCCGGGCGCGCGCGGCGTCGACACCCGCCGGGATCTGAAGGATCAGCAGGCCGCCGGGCGCCAGCACCCGCACCAGTTCGCCCAGGTATCCAGCAGCATGCGGCGGCGGGATGTGCTGCAGCGTGATATTGGAGTAGATCAGATCGAAGGTGTCGTGGTCGAACAGTTGAAGGTCGCCGCTGTCGTTGACGTGGAAGTGGCAGCGGTCCCCGCCCCGGTTGTATTCGCGCGCCCGCGCGATCATCGACGGTGCGATGTCGACGCCGTCGACCCGATCGAATTTTCTGGCCAGCGCCTGCGTCAGGCGTCCCACCCCGCAACCGAAATCGAGCGCGCGCCGCTGTGGTTGCCCGACGCCGAGCGCACTGATGTAATTCGAGAGCGCGTCGATCTCGCGCACGCCGGTCTCGAAGAACTCATCGAGACGCCAGCGGTTTCCCTTCTTCGCGGGATCGGTGAGGATGGCCCACAGGGGATCGCTCCTGCCGAGCGCGTCCCAGAGCCGCTGCAGACCCCTGATGCCCATGCTGTCCGGCCGTCGATCTCGCGTCGCGCGACCCCGCGGGCGTCAGGCGTTGCGGCCGCGCCGTACGTCGTTGAGGATCTCTCTCGCGGCATTGTAGCCGGGTGCACCCATGACGCCCCCGCCCGGGTGGGTGCAGGCGCCGCACATGTACAGGGCGCGCACCGGCGTGCGGTAGTTGGCGTAGCCAGGCACCGGTCTCATGAAGAATAGCTGGTCGAGTCCCATCTCCCCCTGGAAGATATTCCCCCGGGTGAGCGAGAAGTCGCGCTCCATGTCGAGCGGGCTGACCACCTGCCGGTGCTCGACGGAGTTCTTGAAGTTGGGCGCCTGGCGCGTGATGATTTCGGTCACCCGGTCGCCGAACTTCTCCTTCTCGGTGTCCCAGGTTCCCTCCTTCAGCTCGTACGGAGCGAACTGGGCGAAGACCGACATGATGTGCTTGCCCGGGGGCGCGATCGAGTCGTCGTAAACGGTCGGGATGACCGCCTCGACGAACGGTTCGGAGGACCAGCGACCGTACTTCGCCTCGTCGTAGGCGCGCTCCATGTAATCGAGAGTCGGGCAGAGTTGGAGCGTGCTGCTGTGCTGCGGGCCCGGCTTCTTCCCCGGCAGCGCCGTGAAGTCCGGCAGTTCACCCAGCGCATAATTCACCTTGATCGACGAGCCCTCAATGCGGAACCGCTGGATCTGGCGGTGGAAGTCGTCGGGAAGCTCCGCCTTCGGATCCATCAACCGCAGGAACGTGTTCTTCGGATCGACACCGGAGACGACGCGTCGCGCTTGTACCTCCTCGCCGCCCTTGAGGACCACCCCGGTGGCGCGGCCGTCCCGGATCAGGATCCTCTCCACCGGCGCGTCGCAGCGGATCTCGGCGCCGCGCTCGCGGGCCGCCGAGGCGATCGCCTCGGAGACCTGCCCCATGCCGCCACGCACGGCCCCCCAGCAGCCGCGCATCCCGTCGACCTCCCCCATGACATGGTGGAAGAGAACGTACGCCGTGCCGGGCGTGCGGGGCCCGGCCATCGTCCCGATCACCGCCTGCCCGCACAGCAGCGCCTTCAATTCCTCCGACTCGAACCATGCGTCGAGAAAATCCTTGGCGCTGGTGACCAGGATTTCCACCTCGTCGTAGAGGTTCTTCTTGAGCCCGCGGGCCAGCTTCGCCATCTTCAGAAGCCCCCACAGGTCGCTCAGCTTCGACGAGGTCGGATCGGGGGGCGTCGTCATCATCAACGGTTCGATGAACTCCGCCAGCTTATTCAGGGTCGCCTCGTACTCCTCGAACACGTCGGCGTCGCGCTTCGAGAATTTGGCGATCTGCTCCCGTGTCTTCGCGTAGTCGTTGAAGATCATCAGGTGCCGCCCGTCGGGATAAGGCTGGAAGTAGGGCGGATCCTGGGGATAGACGACCAGGCCGTGCTTCTTGAGGTTCAGATCGTTGATCACCTCGCGGCGCAGCAGGCTCAACACGTAGGCGTAGGTGGAGACCTTGTACCCCGGCCATGTCTCCTCGGTGATCGCAGCGCCCCCGACGAAGGGACGCTGCTCGAGCACCAGCGTGCGCAGGTTCTTTTCGGCCAGGTAGGCGGCTGTCACGAGCCCGTTGTGGCCGCCTCCGATGATGACGACGTCGTACACGTGTGCCATGCGATGGCTCCCCTGTATAACGGATCGCGGCGAATCGTTGCCGGAACGCTAGAACGAGCCGATCGCCTTCGCCTCGTCGTCGAGGATCTCGAAGATGAGGTGGAGCTGCACGATCGAGAGAACCTGGTAGACCGAGCTCGACGGCATCAGCAGCTTCACGTCGCCGCCTGCAGCCACGGCGCGCTTCTTGCTGGCCACCAGCTCGCCGATGCCGGCCGAATCGATGTAGTCCACGTCCTTCAGATTCAAAACGATCTGATTATGGTTCTGCTTCAGCAGGCCGGCGACCGTCTCGTCGAGCGCCTGAATCGACTTCCCCAGTATGATCTTTCCGCTCAGATCGACGATACGGATCTTGCCCGCGTCACGGACCTTCACACCCATGTCGGCTCCTTCATATTTGAGAGCTGTCATATTGACATGAATCCGCGCCGGATGGAACCCCGGACCGGCCCACCACCCTCCGTCCGGGGTGGGCCTCCGGTCCCTGTACAGGGCTGCGCGGCGTCCGCGCAACTCGGGCCGCAATGATCCTGCTGCGCATCGGCGTGAATTGGTGCAGAATGGGGCCCTCGTTGCGCCCGCGGGGCCGTCCGGCCACCGGGAGGCGACTGCGGGCCGGCCGTCGGGGCCCTGGAGAGCGCGGTGGAGCGGGATCGAGGGCAATGGAGCTCACAGATCGGCTTCATCCTGGCGGCGGCCGGTAGCGCGATCGGCCTCGGCAACCTGTGGAAGTTCCCCTACATCACCTGGCACAACAACGGCGGCGCCTTCGTCCTGATCTACCTCGTGTGCATCGCCTCGGTCGGCCTGCCGATCATGATGGCCGAGATCCTGATCGGTCGGAAGACCGGGCGCAGCGCGGTCGGCGCGATGCGCGCCGCCGCCGGCCGCAACTGGACATGGGTCGGCGGGCTGGGATGCGTCAGCGCCTTCGTCATCCTCGGCTACTACAGCGTCGTGGCCGGCTGGACGATCCGCTACTTCCTGAAGTGCCTGAGCTGGAGCTTCGGCGGATACGAACCGGGCACCTCCAGCGCCGCCGCCTTCGGTGAGTTCGTCAGCACCGGCTGGATCCAGATCGTGCTGGCGGCGATCTTCATGGGCTTCACGATGTCGGTCATCTACGCCGGCGTCGGCCGCGGCATCGAGCGGATCTCCAGGCAACTGATGCCGATCCTGTTCGGCATCCTCGCCCTGCTGCTGTTCAGCGCACTCACGATGGAGGGGGCGGCCGAGGCGCTGCGCTTCATCTTCGTGCCGCGCATCGGCGAGCTGCCGATGCGTGGTGTCCTCGAGGCGCTCGGCCACGCCTTCTTCACGCTCTCTCTGGGGATGGGGACGATGATGGTGTACGGCTCCTACCTCAGGCGCGGGCAGTCGGTC
>JAZGDH010000305.1:0-3928 GCA_036477555.1 Acidobacteriota bacterium | reverse complement strand
CCCGGCGAGATTTTCCGGCAGCCCGATCTGCTGACGACGCTCGAAAAGCTGGTCGAGGCCGAACGCCGGGCGCTCGACGCGGGGCTGGGCCGCAAGAAGGCGATCTACGCCGCCTACGATCGCTTCTACCGCGGCGACATCGCGGAGGAGCTGGTGCGCGGTACCCGCGAGCAGGGCGGGCTGATCACGATGGACGATCTCGATCGCTGGCAGGTCCATATCGAAAAGCCGGTCGTCACCGAGTACAAAGGAATCGAGGTCTACAAACTGACCACCTGGGTGCAGGGGCCGGTCCTCCTCCAGATGCTCAACATGCTCGAGAAGGTCGACCTGAAGGGGATGGGGCTGAACAGCACACGTTACATTCATCTTCTCTATCAGGTCATGAACCACGCGTTCGCCGATCGGGACTTCTACTACGGCGACCCATACTTCCCGCCGGCGGAACCGATCGAGGGGCTGCTGTCGAAGAAGTACGCGAAGGAGCGCTTCGCACAAATCGACTGGGAGCGCAACGACGCAAGGGTCGGCCCGGGGGATCCCTATCCGATTATGGGGAAGCGGAACCCGTTCATATCGCTTCTCGAGAATTGGCACGAGAGCGCGCCCCGGGCACCGGATCAGTCGGCGGCGCTTCATGAGCGATCGTTCGAGGAGGGGTTCCAGGCCGGGACCACCTCGATCCAGGCGGCGGGCGAGAAGGGGTGGGTCGTCTCGATCACCCCGAGCGGCGGATGGATCCCGGTCGCCATCGCGGGGCGGACCGGCATCGGGCTGAGTCAGCGGATGCAGAGCTTCGTTCTGACCCGGGCGCAGAATCCGTACAACCTCCTCGAGCCGGGAAAGCGTCCCCGAGCCACACTGACCCCCTCGATCGCCCTCGAGGACGGCAAGCCGTTTCTTTCTTTCGCCGTTCAGGGTGGTGATTCTCAGGACCAGAACCTGCTGCAGTTTTTCCTGAACGTCGTCGAGTTCGGGATGAACGTGCAGGAGGCGGTCGAGGCGCCGAACATCATGAGCTACCAGCTGCGCAGCTCGTTCGACGACCACGCGTCGGAGCCGGGGCGGCTGCGCCTGAACGCCTCGGTCCCCACCCATGTCCGGCGCGAGCTCGAGAAGATGGGATACGAGCTGGAATTCAGAAAGCGAACCTCCGGCCCGATCACCGCCATCTACTTCGATCGCAAGCACGGCACCATGTGGGGCGGTGCCAGCCACCACGGCGACGATTACGGGGTCGCCTGGTAGCGGGCCGAGCATGAGGATGAACCCGAGGAGAGGATCAGAGAGGATCAGTATGAAGAGAGACCACCGAATGAAGAGAGGCCACCGATCGATGTCCGTTCGCGCAGGCATCCCGATTCTGATTCTGGCGCTCGCCGCCCCGGGGATTGCGCTGGCCCAGCACCACAACGTGCATGACCCGCGCGCCCTGGAGGCGGATCCCCACAAGGCGGAGGAGCCGATCGCCCCCGTGCTCGAAAACCTGGGGGATCACCACCACCCGGTCACGACGAAATCGGAGCGGGCGCAGCTTTTCTTCGACCAGGGACTCAAGCTGACCTATGGATTCAACCATCAGGAGGCGCTGCGCGCTTTCAAGGAGTCGGCGCGCCTCGACCCGGACTGCGCGATGGCCTACTGGGGATGGGCACTCGTGCTGGGCCCGAATCTTAATCTTCCAATGCAGCCGGATGTCGTCGGGCAGGCGTACGAGGCGATGCAGATGGCGGTCGCTCGAAGGGACAAGGCCAGCCGCAAGGAACGCGACATGATCGACGCGCTCGCCAGGCGCTACACCGACGACCCTGAGGCCCCGCGCGCGCCCCTCGATGCCGCCTACGCCGGAGCGATGCGCAAGCTGCACGAGACCTATCCGGACGACACCGACATCGCGACGCTGTACGCGGCCTCCCTCATGAACCTGTCGCCCTGGAACTACTGGAGCCGGGACGGTCAACCACGGGAAAACACCCCGGCGATTCTCTCGATCCTGGAATCGGTCTTCGAGAAGGATGCCGAGCACGAGGGGGCGCTGCATTACTACATCCACGCCGTCGAGGCGACGCAGGCTGCGCGGGGCGAGGCGGTGGCGGATCGACTCAGCGGGCTGGCGCCGGGGGCCGGACACCTGACGCACATGCCATCCCACATTTATATGCAGGTCGGGCGGTACGACGATTCGTTCAAGGCGAACATTCTGGCCGCGGAGGCCGATGAGGGGTACGTCACGCAATGCCGGGCTCAGGGGATCTATCCTCTTAACTACTACCCGCACAACCTTCACTTCATCACCTGGGCGGCGATGATGGGCGGACGGAGCTCCGATGCCCTCGCGGCCGCCCGCAAGGTGGCGTCGAAGGTGCCGGACGATCTGGAAGGGAACGTCTTCGCCCTCTACCAGACCTTCCTCAGCATGCCGCTCTACACGATGGTGCGCTTCGGCATGTGGGAGGAGGCCCTGAAGGAGCCGCGCCCGCGCAAGGACGCCTCCTACCGGCTCGGCATCTGGCACTACGCCCGCGGTATGGCGTACGCGCGCACGAAGCGGCCGATGCAGGCGCGCGTCGAGCTCGGCGCGCTCGAGTCGATTCGCGACAATCCGGAGGCCGAGGCCGCCATCGGCCTCGCCGGCTCGACCAAGCTCCTGCACATCGCATCGGGGGTGCTGGCGGGCGAAATCGCCGCGACGCAGGGAAACTATGACAGGGCGCTGCGCCATCTCGATCGGGCGGTGCGCCTCGAAGATGGGCTGAACTACACGGAGCCCCCCGACTGGTACTACCCGGTGCGTCACACGCTCGGCGCCGTCCTGCTCGAGGCGGGATATCCCGATGAGGCCGAGGTCGTCTACTGGCAGGATCTCAAGAAGAACAGAAACAACGGATACTCGCTGTACGGTCTGTGGCGGAGCCTCGACGCGCAGGGCAGGAAGGACGAGGCCGCGCAGATCAAGAAGAAGTTCCGCACGACATGGACGCGCGCCGACATCAGGCTGGCAGCCAGCCGCTTCTAGCGGGTCAGTCGGCGTAGGCGAAGTGGAAGTGGACTTCGACCGAGTCGGGGGCGTAGCTCTTCGGCAGCGGGTCGAAGGGTGCGGCCTTCGACAGCGTCTGAATTGCCGCGGCGTCCCACGCGTCGGAGCCGCTGCGGTGGTGCAGTCTCGTTCCCGACGTCTCGCCACCCCGTCGAATCGTCACGACGACGACCGCCTTCCCCCCTGGCTTCGGAGTCTCGGCCGGCATGCTCCAGCTGCCGGCGACTCTCTTGAACACCTTCGACCGGTACGCCTGATCCTTGAAGTCGGCCGCGAAATAGACCTGAAGGCTTGGCGCCGCCGCGAGGCTGAGGGTGGCGACGGAAAGACAGAGAGCCATGACGGCCACGGCCAGCGCACCGGTATCGTGCGCGGCCCTTGCCCCGGCGCTGTCCTCCCGGATCGATCCGGAGGGGGCTCTCCACGGTTCGCCGTGTGTCATGCATCTACCCTAGCACAGCGACGACGTCCCCAGAAAGATCGCCCTTTGATGCTATCTTCCCTTCACGATGGGAAGAACGGTCGTGATCGGCGGAGGGGTCATCGGCCTCCTCGCCGCCCACGAGCTCCGTCGGCGGGGGGAGGAGGTCGTCCTGATCGATCGGGGCGATCCCGGCGCGGCCTGCTCGAGCGGGAATCTCGGATGGGTCGTCCCCTCGATGTCGGAGCCGCTCGCGGCGCCGGGCCTCCCCGGGGCGACGATCCGCTCGACGCTGCGCGGGGAGGGGTCGCTCTCTATTCACCCTCCGGCGATCCCGTCGCTGCTCGGCTGGCTCTGGCGGTTCTGGCGCCACTGCAATCGCGACGACTACGAGCGCGGAGTGATCGCGCTGGCCGCTCTGAACCGCGACACGTTCGATCTGTACAGTGCGCTTGCGGACGACGGGGTGC
>JAZGDH010000304.1:0-13689 GCA_036477555.1 Acidobacteriota bacterium | reverse complement strand
CGCCCGAACCGGCTGCCAAGGGTGAGTCGAGGGTCGACGAGGGCGAGATCACCCGGACGCACTATGACGGACATCGCATCGATCTCAATGAACTGCTGTCCGAGCAGATCTATCTGGGCATGCCGCTCAAGCCGCTCTGTCGCCCGGACTGTCCGGGTCTCTGTCAGCGCTGCGGCGCCAATCTCAAAGAGGGAGCCTGCGGCTGCACCGAGGAACCTGCCGGCGATCCGCGGCTTCAGGTGTTGAAGAGGCTGCTCTAGGTTCACAGGGATATATCCGATGCCTAACCCCAAGAGACGTCACTCACGTGCGCGGCGGGACAAACGCCGCGCTCATGACGGCCTCCAACGACCCTCGGTCTCAAAGTGTGCGAACTGCCAGGAGGAGAAGCTGCCTCATCGCGTCTGTCCTCACTGCGGATACTACAAAGGCCGGGAGGTCATCGAGGTCGGTGAGCCCTGACGACCGGAGCGCGCCCGCGCTCAGCGCGTTCTCACCCTCGAACAAACGACGTCCGGGCCGCGCCCGACGTCGCACCGTGACGCCCGGCCCCGCCCGGAGGGTCTACGGATGAATATCACGATAGCGATCGACGCAATGGGCGGCGATTTTGCGCCCGCCCACCCGGTGGCCGGCGCCGTCATGGCGGCGCGTGATCTGGGCGTCCGTATTCTTCTGGTGGGACGTTCCGACGCGATCGAGACCGAACTGCGGAAGCATGAGACCGCAGGACTCCCGATCGATATCCAGCACGCGACCGAAGTGGTCGGTATGGATGAATCACCAGTCACCGCCTTCCGGCGCAAGAAGGACTCGTCGATCCGGATCGCTGTCAACTGTGTTCGCGATGGGCGCGCGCAAGCGTTCGTCAGTGCAGGAAACACCGGGGCCGTCATGGCGACCGCGAAGATGATCTGCGGGGTCCTCGAAGGGGTCGAGCGACCTGCCTTGTGCGCCGTCCTTCCGAATCTGAAGGGCCTGTCGGTCTGGCTCGATGTCGGGGCGAACATCGATTGTCGGCCCGTCCATCTCGTTCAGTTCGCGATCATGGGCCATCTCTATGCCCGCGAGGTCCTCGGAATGCGCAGCCCCCGTGTCGGTCTCATGAGCGTCGGGGTGGAGGATTCCAAGGGCAATGAAGTGACGCGCGAGACTCTGAAACTCCTCCGGGAGATGCCCCTCAATTTTATCGGCAACGTGGAGGGCCGGGACGTGTTCAGCGGGGAGGCCGACGTCATCGTCTGCGACGGGTTCATCGGGAACGTCTCGCTCAAAACCGTGGAGAGTGCTGCCGATGCGATCTTCCATTTCATGCGTGAGGAGATCTGCAAGTCGCTCCTCGCCAGGATCGGATACCTGCTGGCCCGCCCGGCGCTCAAGAGCTTCCGCAGGAAGGTCGACCACGCCGAATACGGTGGCGTCCCGCTACTCGGCGTGAGGGGCGCCTCCATCATCAGCCACGGCGGTTCTTCGCCGAGGGCCATCAAAAACGCGGTTCGTGTGGCGATCGATTTCGTCCAGAATCGCGTTAACGATCGGATCCATGACGAGATCACCAAGCTGATGTCCCCCCGCGAGCTTCGCCCCCCGTTGCAGGGCACAGCCTCCGCGGGCGCTCGTGATCGATCGTGAGCGGCAACGCAAGGCGAGCCGTCATCCGCGGGACAGGATCGTCGCTGCCCGAGAAGATTCTGACCAATGCCGACCTCGAACGTATGGTCGACACATCGGATGAGTGGATCACGACGCGTACCGGCATTCGCGAGCGGCATATCGCGCGTGAGGACGAGTTCATGTCGACTTTTGCGACCCGCGCCGCCGAGGAGGCCCTCAAGTCCGCAGGGATGAAAGGATCCGACCTCGACATCATCATTTGTGCGACCGTGACTCCCGATATGCCGCTTCCCGCCACGGCCTGCTTCGTCCAGGAGAATCTCGGTGCACGGCGAGCCGCCGCGTTCGACGTATCGGCCGGCTGTTCCGGCTTTATCTACGGCCTCGCGATAGCCGACGGCATGCTGGCCACCGGCGGACGGAAGAACGTGCTGCTCATCGGCGCGGAACTGCTGTCCAAGTATATCGACTGGCAGGACCGCTCCACCTGTGTCGTGTTCGGAGACGGCGCCGGCGCGGTCATCCTTTCAGCTGGTGAGGAATCACATGGTGTCCTTTCGGTCGCGATACATTCCGACGGCAGGATGACCGATTTCATTTACATCCCCGGAGGAGCAACTCGTGAGCCAGCCTCCGAGCGGACCGTCGCAGAGGGGAGACACTACATCCGCATGCGCGGCAACGAGACGTTCAAAATGGCGGTCCGCTCGATCGAAGAGGCCTCACGCGAGGTTCTGCGCGACGCCGGCCTGGCGGCGAGCGACGTGGATCTCTTCATTCCGCACCAGGCGAATCGGAGGATCATCGATGCGGTGGGATCGCGTCTCGGTCTGCGCGAGGATCAGGTTTACCTCAACATCGAGCGGGTCGGAAACACGTCCGCGGCGTCGATCCCGGTTGCTCTCGATGAGGCGGTCCGCGAAGGGCGCGTCAAGAAGGACGATATTCTCCTCTTTTCCGCCTTCGGCGCCGGCCTGACCTGGGGTGCGGCGGTCTGCAAGTGGGACTCGTGAGCGGCAAAGCGCCGCGAATCGCTTTTCTGTTCCCCGGTCAAGGTTCTCAGGCGGTCGGGATGGCAAAGGCCGTCTTCGATGCCTTTCCGGAGGCCCGGGACGTCTTCACGCGCGCCGATCGCGTGCTGGCTGAGCCGATCAGCCGGCTCTGTTTCGAGGGACCCATGGAGACCCTGCGACGCACGGCGACGACCCAACCCGCGATCCTCACGGCCAGCCTTGCCGTCTGGGCCGCCCTCCGATCGAAGCTGGGCGGGGAGATCCTCCAGATGGCAGACTGCATGGCCGGGCACTCGCTGGGAGAGTACACGGCCCTCGCTGCCGCGCAGGCGATCGACCTGGAGGATGCTGTGACGATCGTGCGCAAACGAGGGGAGTACATGCAGGATGCGGTTCCGGAGGGAGGGGGCGCCATGGCTGCGATCGTAGGCGCCAGTCTGGAGACGGTCGAGGGGCTCTGCCGTAAAGCCGCCGAAGGGGAGGTGCTCGCACCGGCGAATCTCAACGCACCGGATCAGACCGTCGTCGCGGGGCATACGGCGGCCGTGGAACGGCTGGGCGCTCTCGCCAAGGCTCATGGCGTGCGCAAGGTCCTGCCCCTTCCCGTGAGCACTCCGTTTCACTGCGAACTGATGCGTCCGGCGGCCGAACGGCTGGCCACGGACCTCGACTCTCTCGAGATACGGGACCCGGCCGTGCCGATCGTGACCAACGTCCACGCCGAGGCAAAGACACGATCCGTGGATCTGCGGGATGCGCTCGGCCGTCAGGTCGTGGCGGCAGTGCGCTGGGTGGAGAGTGTTCGCGCCATGCGCAGCAGGGGGGTCCGGACCGTGGTGGAAGTGGGGCCTGGACGTGTGCTGACCGGACTGGCGCGCCGCATCGATCCCGAACTGACCCTCATCAACGTCGAGACCCCGGAGGGGATCGAGGCCGCGATCTCGAAGATTTCGGCAATACAGCGCGAGGGTCACTGATGGCCACCGGGAACCTCGAGGATCGCGTCACGCTGATCACCGGGGCCTCACGCGGCATCGGCCGAGCGATCGCTCTGCATCTCGCGACCCTCGGCTCCCACCTCGTTCTGGCGGCCCGAGGCGCCGGAGCTCTGGAACCGGTCGTCGCCGAATGCACCGCTCTGGGCGTGAAGGCGCAGGCCGTGGTGATCGATATCGGAGAGCCGGACTCCGTGCGCGACGGAGCGGCCCGGGCCATTGAAGCCTTCGGCCGCGTCGATCATCTCGTCAACAATGCCGGGGTGACGGGCGATGCTCTGCTCCTGAGGATGAAACGGGAAGACTGGGATCGCGTGATACGAGTGAATCTGACCGGCGCCTACGAGATGACACGAGCCGTTCTGCCCGCCATGGTCAAGGCACGCTACGGGCGGATCGTCAGCATCAGCTCGGTCGTTGCACTGATGGGGAATCCCGGACAGCTCAACTATTGCGCCGCCAAGGCCGGTTTGATCGGGTTCACCAAGTCGTTGGCCCGGGAGGTCGCCTCCCGGAAAATCACTGTGAATGCGGTGGCGCCAGGCTTCATCGACACCGGGATGACCCGGGAAATCGCCGATGCGGCGCGCGAGAAAATGACCGGAATGATCCCGCTCGGGCGGCTCGGTGAGCCGGCTGACGTGGCCGCCGGCGTAGGGTTTCTGCTCAGTCCGGCGGCCGGATACATTACCGGTGAGGTTTTGAATATCAGCGGTGGTCTTTACATGTAGGACGCCGCGAACAATAATCATCGAGCGCGCGGCGTCGGGGAGCGGCGGATCGTTCTGTCCGTCGGCCAGCGGGCGCCCCCGCGGAGGGACACACATGGCGCAGAGCATTGAAGACAAGGTCAAGGGCATCATCGTCGAGCAGTTGGGTGTCGATCCCGACGAAGTGAACCAGGAGGCTTCATTCGTCAATGATCTCGGTGCCGATTCACTCGACACCGTGGAACTGGTCATGGCACTCGAGGAGTCGTTCAAGATCGAGATCAGCGACGAGGAGGCCGAAAAGATTCACACGGTCGGTGACGCCGTCCGCTACGTTCAGACGCACGCCTGAAGACCGTACCCCATATCGGAAGACACACTGCGATGTCCAGACGGATCGTCATCACGGGACTCGGCATGGTCTCGCCTCTCGGGATCGGGAACGAGGCGAACTGGAGCGGTCTGCTCGCGGGGAAGAGCGGCATCGGGCCGATCACGCGTTTTGACGTCTCCGACTACCCCTGCAAGATCGCAGGCGAGCTGAAGGGATTCCACCCGGAAGACTGGGTTCCGAAGAAGGACGTCAAGAAGATGGATCTGTTCATCCTCTACGCCCTCGCCGCCGCCGAGATCGCCATGCAGGACGCGCAATTCTCGATCTCCCCATCGGAAGCCGATCGCGTCGGTGTTCACATCGGCTCGGGGATCGGCGGTCTGCCGTCGATCGAGCGCCAGCATCAGATCCTGTTGCGCGACGGGCCCAAGCGAATCTCTCCGTTCTTCATTGTCGGACTCATCGTGAACATGGCATCGGGTCAGGTCTCGATACGGTATGGCGCCAAGGGGCCCAATCAGGCCGCCTGCACCGCCTGCGCCACCGGCACCCACGCCATCGGCGAATCCTTCGAGGCGATCGCCCGGGGCGATGCCGAGGTGATGATCGCCGGCGGAACGGAGGGGGTCATCACACCGCTCTGCGTCGGCGGATTCAGCGCCATGCGCGCGCTGACGACACGAAACGACGAACCGACTAAGGCCTCACGGCCATTCGACAAGGATCGCGATGGCTTCGTGATCAGCGAGGGAGCCGGCATCGTCATCCTCGAGGAACTCGGGCACGCGTTGCGTCGCAACGCCAGCATCTACGCGGAAGTGATCGGCTACGGCGTTTCCGGGGACGCCTTTCACGTCTCCGCCCCTTCGGACGATGGCGATGGACCGATCCGCGTCATGCGGAACGCCATCCGCAGGGCAGGGATCGACCCGTCCGCCATCGACTATATCAATGCGCACGGCACATCGACACCGCAGGGAGACTCCGTGGAGGCCAGGGCGATCGGGGAAGTCTTCGGCGACCGGGCCAGCTCCCTGCCGGTCAGCAGCACCAAATCGATGACCGGGCATCTCCTCGGAGGCGCCGGCGGCCTGGAGACGGCCATCACGGCGCTCGCCGTCCGCGACGACAAGGCTCCGCCCACCATCAACCACCAGACGCCCGACACGGGGTTCAATCTTGACGTGGTGCCGAACGAGGCACGCTCCCTCACGATCAATCACGCCCTCAACAACTCGTTCGGCTTCGGTGGAACGAACGCAGCGCTGGTCCTGAAGAAATACCGGGACTAGGAGTCTCTCCGGGTATCGAGCGGGACCGCGTTCGGGAGACTCCCGGGCGCCCATTCGGGATTTACGGGCCCGTCCTCAGACCTCACTGAAAATTGAATCCTTCAGGCAGTTCAGTTTCTGTTCGTAGGACTCGGGGGAGACGAACCAGGTGGCGGCGGCCACGCTGCTGACCAGTGCATTCCCGTCCTGAGGTGTGAAGCAGAAACCGGTGATCTCACGCCGGTCACGCACCATGAGAGTGGGGACAACGACAACCGCCTGGTTGAGGATCCTGCCGTAATGGCCGTAGTCTCTCCCGAAGGAAAAGACGGCGTTCGCCGACTGTTTGTAAGTGATGGCGACACGATCGTCGCTCTCGAACATTTCCAGCAGCTCCGGCACCGAAGTGGGGCGCTTGACCTTGATATTGAAATGCACCGCGTGCATATACTGGCTGTTGACCTTCAGGGCCGACGAGAAGAGGTTCAGCTCGTGCCCGAGCGACTTGAAGAGATGCCACGCGTCGCGCGCATGATGCGTGCCGAAACGTTCATCCTTGTGCCGGTTGACTTGCGGTGAGGGCACAAAGGAGGAATCCTGGCTGATGTCGTTTGCGCGCCGGATGCAGATGAAGCGGCCCTCCTCCATATTGTCGGCGCCGTTCTTGAGGCCGATCAGATCGATCAGCACCGCCAGATTGTGAGTGTTGCACGACACGACCTGGATGTATTTGTCGATGCCGCGCTCGAGGGTTCTATCGGAGATGCCACGGGCATACATTTTTCCGAAGCCGAACTCGGATCCCTGCGCGATGAATCCCACCGTGGTGTCGGCATACCGCGTGTACAGCTCCTTCTTGTTCTGCAGTCCGACCTCCGAGGGAGTGCAGTCGATGACCACGGTCGCCTGCTTGAGAGCCTCGTGGTGCTCATAGGCCGGCTCGACGCCCAGCTCACGGAATCCCCGCCGCGCAGATTCGTCGCACACCAGCCCCGCGCCACGCTTGATGAGGTGGACGACCTTGGAGCGGTCGGTCAGCAGAGGAGTCCGTTTGTGGAAGGTCACCTCGTCGAACCCCAGCAGCTCCTTCTTCTCGGCGAAGAGGCCGATGAGCGGCTCACCGATGGTCCCGGTGCCAATGATGTGGATGATCTTCCTCGACGCCATGGTCATTCTCCTCGGACGGGCTCGAAACCGTTGAACGAAGCAGGTTCAAGATATCATCGGGGAGAGCGCGGGGTCAATGTTCGCAGGTCGTGCATTCCTTGACAGTGATGTGCGCATTTCCTAGAATGCACGGGAGTTATCTCATTTCTCCGGGATCGATCCGGAGGCGCTGCACGGCTGTGCGGAGGATAGATTGAGCCAGCGCGAGGCGCCCCGTTCCATCGTGATTGTCGGGGACCTGTTGTCGGGGACTCTGACCGATCTTGGTCTGCGACTGCTGGCGGGCGGGGCCGGAACGAAGCGACCGATCGGCTCCGCCTCAATCCAGCGACCGGGGCTTGCGCTCACCGGTCAGACCGAGCGCCTGCTCCCCGGCACGGTGCAGGTGCTTGGCCGCAGCGAGCTGACCTATCTCGGTCAGATGCCGGAGGACGCGCGCCGGGTGCTGCTCGACAGGATCGGTCGCCTTCCAATCGCCTGCCTCGTGCTCACTCACGGTCTCGCCCCCGGACCCGACCTGGAGGCGGCGGCGGAGGCACGCGGACTCCCGCTTCTGTCCAGCTCCGCTTCCTCGGCGCGCGTCGTCAGCGTTCTCGGACGACATCTCGAGGAGCGGCTGGCCAGCATCATCAGCCTGCATGGAACCCTCATCGACATTTATGGCGTCGGCGTGCTGATCCTTGGGGAGAGCGGTGTCGGAAAGAGCGAGTCTGCCCTCGAGCTGATTCTGCGCGGACACCGCCTGGTTTCCGACGACATCGTGTCGATTACCCGGGTCGGCGGTCTGCTCAACGGAACCGGCTCCGAAGTCAGCCGTTACCACATGGAGGTCCGCGGACTCGGAATCATCAATATCAAGGATCTTTACGGTGTTGCTGCGGTGCGCGAACGGAAGGACATCGAGCTCGTGATACGGCTCGACGCCTGGCAGAAAGGGAAGGACTACGACCGACTCGGGCTGGACGAGAAGACGCACACGATCCTGGGCCTCGAACGTCCCTTCATCGAAATGCCGGTCGGCCCCGGTCGCAATCTCTCGGTTCTGCTGGAGGTGGCGGCGCGCCACCACCTTCTCAAGCGCAAGGGATACCATGCAGCCAGGGAACTGGCAGGCAGGATCCACGAGGCGTTGGGGAAAAAACGGTGAGTGAGTCGACGACTGCGCGCCCCGCAGGCGACCTCGAGATCGTGGTGATCACCGGCCTGTCCGGATCCGGGAAAACCCTCGTCATCCGCGCTTTCGAAGACATGGGATATTACTGCGTCGACAACCTCCCGGTTTCGCTCATCCCGGTGTTCGCGGACCTGTGCGTCCGGTCCCGGAGCGACATTCGCCGCGCGGCGCTCGTGGTCGACGTCCGGGAAGGGTCATTCCTGCAGGAATTCCCGGCGATCCACGAACGGTTACGCAGAGGCCGCGGGCGGCGAGTGCGGCTGCTTTATCTGGAAGCGGATGACGAAACTCTGATCCGGCGTTTCTCCGAGACCCGGCGGCCGCATCCGCTGGACGCGGGAGACGGTCTCGAGGCGGGTATACGCAGGGAACGCGAGGCGCTGCGGCCCCTTCGTGAGCGCTCCGACCTGATTATCAACAGCAGTTCCTTCAACGTACATGAGATGCGGCGATACATCCGCGAGCACTTCGCAGGAGAGGTCGGCACGCAACCGCTCGGCGTGGCGCTCGTCTCATTTGGATACAAGCACGGGATCCCGATCGAGAGCGACCTGCTCTTCGACACGCGCTTCCTGCCGAACCCCTTCTTCGAGGATCGACTGCGAGGGAAGACCGGCCTCGATCCGGATGTCATCGGCTTTCTCGACGGTGCTCCGGAATACAAGGAAATGCACGATCGGCTCGTCGATCTTTTAAGCTATCTCATTCCGCGCTATATTCGCGAGGGGAGAAGTTATCTGACTGTGGCGATCGGCTGCACGGGCGGCCGACATCGTTCCGTCGCCCTCGCCGAGGCGATCGGCTCGAGTCTGCGCGGCCTCGGGTTCGCTGCAACCGCGGCGCACCGTGATTTGAACAAGGAATGATGGCAGAGGACAACCGGGCATCGACACCTCCCCGCTTCGGTCTTCTCGTGATGACGCACGGAGGACTGGCGCGCGAGTTCGTGCGCGCCCTGGAGATGATCGTGGGCCACGTCGATCGGGTCCGCCCACTCTCCATCGGCTGGGACGATGATCCGCAGAAGGCGCGCACCGCCGTCCAGAGTGCGATTGAAGAGGTCGATGCGGGGGAGGGGGTGCTGGTGCTGACGGACATGTTTGGCGGCACCGCCACGAACCTGACGCTGCCTCACCTCAGCGAACGGGTCGAGATCGTCACCGGCGTGAACCTGCCGATGCTGATCAAGTTCGCCAATCTGCGCCCCGAGACCTCCCTGAAGGAAGCCGCCGCCCTGATCCGTGACCAGGGCCAGCGGTCGATCGCGCTGGCGAACGAGTATCTCGAGCCATCCTCCAGAGACCCGGAGGGTCGGGAATGATCCGGCAGGAGGTCGAGATCATCAACGAGCTGGGCCTGCATGCGCGTGCGGCCGCACGCCTCGTTCAGGTCGCCACCCGGTTCAGGAGCCATATCCTCGTTGCCCATGATGGCAGGACGGCCAACGGCAAGTCGATCCTCGGTCTGCTGACACTGATTGGTGCACTGGGATCGCGCCTGACGATCAGCGCCAGCGGTCCGGACGAGGGGAACGCGCTGCGTGCTCTCGTCGATCTGGTCACGTCGCGCTTCGGAGAAGAGCGTTGAGCGAAGTTCCGCAGAGGGGTAGCGGTCGGGAGAACCTCGCGGGGATCGGAGTCGCTCCTGGAATCGCGATCGGCAGAGCTCTCGTCCTGGCCGGACCGCGCACCCCGATCTTCCGCGTGGAACGAACGGCCGAGGAGGCCAAACAGGAGGCCGTCCGGTTCCGTCGCGCGATCTGCGGCGCCTGGCGGCAGTTGCGCGCTTTGCGGGATCGCGTGCGCATCGAAGCGGGCGATTCCTACGCGCGGGTCTTCGACGCTCAGATTCTGATCCTGCGGGACCGGTCCCTGTTCGGGGAGACGGTGAGCCTCATCCGCACGGAGCACGTCAACGCGGAATGGGCGTTCCACGTCGTCATCGATCGGTACACTCAGGTTTTTCGACAACTGGGCGATGAGTCTCTCAAGGAACGCGGCACGGATATCGAGGATGTCGAGTCGCGGGTACAGTCGATCCTGGACGGCGGCCGGCGGGTTCGTGATCTGGAGCAACTGAACGATGAAACGATTCTGGTCGCGCCCTCTCTCTCTCCATCAGATGCGGCGGGCCTGAACCACACGCGGGTGATCGGACTGGTCATCGAGGGTGGGGGGCCGACTTCGCATACGGCGATCATCGCGGCCGCTCTCGGCATCCCTGCCGTCTCGGGTCTGCCTGACGCCAGCCGCAGGCTCACAACAGGGGACATGCTCGCGCTCGACGGAGCCGGCGGTGTCGTCGTGCGCAATCCGGATGAGCGCGATCTCGTCGAATGGAAAACCCGTCGCGCCCGGCTTGCCCAGCGTGATCTGGATCGCGCCGCCCTCCGTGACCTCCCGGCCGACACCCCTGACGGAACCCGGATCAGGCTCATGGCGAACATCGAGCTTCTCGAAGAGACCGACGCCGCCCGCCGATTCGGCGCGGAGGGGATCGGCCTCTACCGCTCGGAGTTTATCCACCTGCACGAGTCGGCGGCCCCCCCGGACGAGGAGGCTCATTTCCAGACTTATCGGGAACTCGCCGAGCGATCACTTCCACACGAGGTGGTCATCCGCACCCTTGATACCGAGAGCGAGATCGAATCGAACACACCCCCCGGGCGGGCGGAACCGAACCCGGTCCTGGGACTGCGTGCGATTCGGAGAAGCCTCAAATCCCAGGAGCCGTTCCGTCTGCAGCTGCGCGGGATCCTCCGGGCGGCGACACACGGCAAGGTGCGTGTTCTGTTACCGATGGTCAGTTCCGTGGAAGAGGTCCGGCAGGCACGGGAGTTGATCCGCGACGTGGCGCGCGAGCTCGAAGCCGAGCGCGTCCCTTTCGACCCCAACGTCCCGGTCGGCATCATGATGGAGGTGCCCGGGGCGATTATCATGGCCGACCGGCTGGCGCGCGAAGTGGATTTCTTCTCGGTGGGAACCAATGATCTCATTCAGTATACGCTGGCCGTGGATCGCACGAACGAGTCGGTGTCGTTTCTGTACCGGCCGCTGCATCCGGCGATCCTCAGACTTCTCCGGCGGGTGACCGAGGCGTCCGAGCGATCCGGAATCCGGGTCTCGGTCTGCGGAGAGATGGCGGCGGAGCCGATGTCCGCGGTGGTGCTCGCGGGCCTGGGGTTCCGCGAACTCAGCATGACACCCTCGGCGATTCCCGGGGTGAAGGAAGTGCTGCGCAGTGTTTCGATGCGCGAGGCACGGTCGATTGTGGAGGAGGCGATGAGCCTCGATACGGTAGGGGAAATCGAGGTCAGAGTGCGCAGGCGGGTCCTGGACCTCCTGCCGGCCGAATACGCATGTCCAATCTAGGAGCGCGAGAATGAGCCGCAGGATTCCGAAGCCATGGGGCGAAGAGATCCTCTTCGCCCACACCGATCGCTACGCAGGGAAAATTCTCAGGATCACCCGGGGCGAATCGCTCAGCCTTCAGTATCACGAGAAGAAGGACGAGACCTTCTATGTTTACGAAGGATCGCTCAAGTTGATTCTCGAGGAGAACGGCCGCGCGTCGGAAACCCTCCTCGGACCCGGGGACAGTCGCGACCTGCCTGCCGGTACGCACCATCGTATCGAAGCCGTGACCGATTGTGTCCTGTTTGAGGTCAGCACTCCCGAACTCGATGACGTCGTTCGGCTTCAGGATCGATACGGTCGGGCATGAACACGATTCCTCAATGCTTGCCTTGACATGAGACCCTGCGTCTCATACGATTCCTGAGCTTCGCCCAACTGGGCGGTTCGGGATCGCATGGGAAAAACCAAGTCGGATCTGGCCGAGGCGGTCTACAAGGTTCATGGGGGCCTGTCGCGCCAGGAATCACGCCGGATCGTCGATGTCATCCTCGACCGGATTCGCCACGCCCTCGTCAAGGGCGATTCCGTCCTGATCAGCGGATTCGGCACCTTCAAGGTCCAGAGTCGCCGCCCGCGTATCGGCCGCAACCCTCGTACAGGCAATGCCGTCCCGATCGCCGCTTCGCGCCGGCCAATCTTCCGCCCTTCGAGACTCGTCCTGCAGGGAATGAATTCCGATCGCGCGCGTAAGGAGCGATCCGATGCCTGAAGAGATCCCCCGGAAGTTGTTCTACAAGATCGGAGAAGTCTGCCAGTTGACCGATACGCAGCCCTACGTCCTCCGCTTCTGGGAGTCGGAGTTCCCCCAGCTGGCGCCGACCAAAAGCCGCTCCGGACAGCGCCTCTATCGGAAGAGGGACATTGACCTCGTGCTGACGATCAAACAACTCCTGCATGATGAGGGTTACACCATCGCCGGGGCGCGCAAGAAGCTGGGGATGAACGACTCCCAGCGCACTCTCGAGGATCTTCTGGATCGCCCGGTGGCGCCGGGCCCTTCACCCCAGGGGGCGACGGTGCAGTCGGCAACTGCCGAGCTCAAGGAGATCATCCGCATGATGGACGACACCGACCGGCGGCTCACGCCGGAGCGTCGCAAGGAACAGTGAGTCGTCGGATGGTTTACGGGATCACACCGAGGAGCCGTCCAACCTCTTCGAACGCGCGAAGCGCCTCCTGAAGATCCTCGCGTGTATGCGTCGCCATCACGATCGTCCGCACCCGGGACTTTTCCTCGGCCACCATGGGAAAGAAGATCCCCTGAGCGAACACCCCACGCGCGAATAATTCGTCGGAGAACCGCGCCGCCTTTTTGCCCGAACCGATGATGACTGGTGTAATTGGTGTGCTCGATGTGCCGGTATTAAAGCCGAGATCCCTGAGTCCCACCTTCAGGAACCGCGCATTTTCGCGAAGCCGATCGACCAGCCCCGGCTCATTCTCCATCACCTCCACGGCCGCCGAGCAGGCCGCGATGACGGCGGGCGGATGCGAGGAGGAGAACAGAAACGGACGCGCCTTGTGAACGTAAAATTCCATGAGCGCACGCGAACCGCAGACGTAACCGCCCATCACTCCAAACGCCTTGGACATCGTGCCGATCTGGATATCCCAGCGGTCCTTCACCCCGAAGTGATCCACGGTCCCGCGACCGTTGCGACCGAGCACACCCGTAGCGTGCGCATCGTCCACCATCGGGATGGCGTCGAACTCCTCGCACAGTGACGCGATCGCCTTCAGATCGCTCACATCTCCGTCCATCGAGAAAACGCCGTCCGCGACCACCAGGATCTTGCCGGTCTTTCCCTCACGCGCTCCCTTGAGGAGGTCCCGGAGGTGGTCATAGTCGAGGTGCCGGTAGATGGTGCGATCGGCCTTGCACAGGCGGCATCCGTCGATGATGCTGGCGTGATTCAATTCGTCCGAAATAATCAGATCGCCCCGCTGCATGAGCGTCGACACGACGCCGACGTTTGCCGTATAGCCCGACTGAAA
>JAZGDH010000303.1:0-2452 GCA_036477555.1 Acidobacteriota bacterium | reverse complement strand
CACCGGCCACATCATGTTGCGCGGGATCTTCATGGCGTCGGCGACATCGGTGGGCAGGAACAGCCGCATCATGGCCGAGGGAAGCCCGGGAAGGGTCTTCTCCGCCAGTGCATTTCGAAGGATGGTGAGCAGCTGGATGCCGTGTTGGCTGGGCGCGACCTGCCGTTTCTGGATGGCGCGGGTGAGCTGCTCGGCCTCCTCCAGGTTCTGCGGCAGCAGTCCACTCTCGATGCCGAGGAGGCAGCCGACCTGGCGCCAGGTGTCGATGTAGGCCTGGGCCTGCTCGTCGGTGACCCGCATGTTCATCTTGCCGAGCCCCTCGAGGACGAGATAGGAGAACGTCATGAGGGTGGCGGCCAGGTCCTCCTGGTTGATCGGGACCCCCAGCGTCTCCATATCGAAATCGGGATCTTCCGCCAGTAGCCGCCTGATGGCGGCGTGGATGAGGCGGGTTCGCTCGGCGGCTTCCCTGCCCCCTTTTCCTTCACCCAGGCCTTCGGTCATCACGTCCATGATGATCTGGGAGGTTTCGGCAAGGCGCCGGTCCGGCTCCAGCTCGAGGAACTTGGTGGTGGCCAGCACCTGGACACCCTTCTTCGCCGAGTACGCCGCGGGCAGCGAGTAGCAGCCGAGGATCATCAGTATCTCGGGCCCGTACATCTCGAACAGGTCCTGGCCGAGCTGGATGTCCTCGTCGGTGACACCCGGCATTCGCTCTGCCATGGCCTTGAGGAGATCCCGGAGGCTGGCCTCTGCCTCCTCGTTTGCATCGATGGCCAGTTCGGCGAGTTCCGTCCTGGCGACGTTCTTCTGTTTGACCAGCGCCGCCATCAGCGGCCGCATCGACTCCTTCTTGAAATGATCTGCGACGAAGCGGTCCGCCTCCGGGTCGCCGACCTGCCGCCAGGCGTCGAGTTCTGCGTCGGTGGGTGGCCATTTACGCGCCATCCGTGTTAGCTCCTCTCGGGCGGTGCGCGAAGTGTACGCGCAAGGGCATGCCGGCCGGGTACGAGAAACGTCCGCGTGGCGCCGGTCCGATGTCATGTGCAGTGTGGCTCGATGCATGCGATCGGGCTGCGCGACCTCGGCGAGCTACGACCCGTGTTGGCCTTCTGCATCCGTGACACATCCCGCTTCCAACGATCAGGCACGGGGATCCGCCGGGACCCATCGGTCCTGCTGCGCCCGCCACAGACCGGTCGTCAACCCGGCTACATCGGGGATGGCGTAGTCGACAGACACCTCGGCAACGGCTCGGACCCGCCCCCGCTTGGAGTACCGATCGAACGGGAAATCTTCGATGGAGGTGAAGGTGGTGCTGCCCCGTGGCCCAGGGTTGAACAGCGTTGCCCCCGAATTGATCGGAGATAGCAGCACGTCGTAGCGTTCGAGCAGTGCCGCCGTGTCGATCTCGACGATCGTATGTTGGAAGCCCCGGAACGCCCGGGCGTTGAGCAACTCCTCGCAACGTTGTCGAGTGGGCCACAGGAACACCTTTCCGTTCAGCATGCGCAGCCGCTCACCGACGGTCATATCCGTGAGGCACTGCTCGAGTTTCTCTTCGCTGAGGGGCTTCTGATCCCGCAGCACGAAATCGATGCTGTCGATCGAGAGAGTCACGCTTTTTGCGCGGCGCTGTTGCTCGAGGCCGACACGCCGTTCGCCATCGATGCCGGCGAGATCGAGAATCGCGGTGGTCGAAAGCAGACCAAGTCGCCGAATCGAAGACCACGCACCGCCGGCCGCCATATGGAACAGCTCCGGGTGCAACTCGACGAATTCGGTTCGATTCATAGCCGGACGAGCCAATCGATCGCATCCTTCTCTCCACCCGATCGGCTGAGTTGGATCTCAACGAATCGAGACCCTCCCCGCTGCCGGTCCGGTCCTTGACCTTGCACGAGCGGCCGCATGCGCCTCAGCCATGAGCCCCTCGGAACTCGTAACGGCCCGGAGACAGAGCGCCGCACCGTGGTGCTAACGCTCCCATCCACCAGATCCCCTTCCCAGGTCGCTGAAGCTCGGCGCTCCATGCTCGGTCTTCGTACCTCCGGGCCTCGGCCGCCGGACGGTCAACCTAGCGGCGCGGGCTAAGCAGTCTTACCGGTCGCCGGAGTGCCAGACTTCGGATGGTGCGGTGACGCGCCTCCCTCGGGTTCACTCAACGACCATTCGATGGGCTGTTGCGTGCCCACCGTACGATGGAGAACACCGCAGGGAAGGTCGCCATGACAGAGACCCTCGACGCGCTGGCCCCCGGGCGGGGCAGTGAAGACGCTGTGCATGGGTCCGCCGCCGTCATCCTTGTAGGAGTCGCCGCTTCCTCGGCCGCTGGGCTGATCTTCGAGATCGCGCTGACCCGCGTCTTCGCAGTCACCCAGTTCTATCACTTCGCCTTTCTGGCGGTGAGCCTGGCGCTGCTCGGGTTCGGGGCGAGCGGATCGGTGCTGAC
>JAZGDH010000302.1:0-2581 GCA_036477555.1 Acidobacteriota bacterium | reverse complement strand
GGTCCGGAGAAGAGCGCACCAGCTCCACGAGCGAGGCCTCGGCGTAGCCGGCCTTCTTGCGTCGGATCCGGACACGCGCCACTTCACCCGGCAGCGCTCCGTCGACGAATACGACGAACCGACCGATGCGCCCGACACCGCGCCCCCCATAGGCCAGGTCATCGATCCGAATCTCGACTTGATCGCCCCGCACGGGAGTGCGGGCGGGAGTTGGAGGCGTCATCTCATCCTCCATGCGGGCTCCACTTAATCAATTCCCGCCCGATCTGCATCCGGCCGCCGTGCAACGAATCTCCTGACATCGGCGCAAGATGCTGCAGGAACGGAGGTTGCCGCTCGATCCCCGGCGCCATATATTGGGGTGGTCGTCTATACTGTATTTTTGAGGTACTGATGGGTCGCTCCAAGCGAAAAGTTGTTCCCCGAATCCTCCCCGATGAATTCGAGCCTGTCCGCCGGAGCGGGCGCCGGTCGATGAAGGACATCATCCCGAAGGATACCTGGACCGTCTTCAAGATCATGGGCGAGTTCGTCGAGGGGTTCGAGTCACTGCGTAGGATTGAACCGGCGGTTTCCATATTCGGGGGCTCCCGTGTCCGCAGGAACTCACCGCACTACCGCAAGGCCGTGACGGTCTCGCAGGCCCTGGCCCGCGACGGATTCTCGATCATCACAGGAGGCGGACCGGGAATCATGGAAGCCGCTAACCTCGGCGCCCGGCGCGGAGGCGGCAACTCGATCGGCTTGAACATTCGCTTGCCTTTCGAGCAGGCGCCGAACCGTCACATCGATACCCTTGTGCATTTCAATTACTTTTTTGCCCGTAAGGTCATGTTCATGAAGTACGCGTGCGCGTACGTCGTGTTTCCCGGAGGATACGGGACGCTCGACGAAGCGTTCGAGGCGCTCACCCTGGTTCAGACGAACAAAATTGACAACTTCCCGATCATTCTCGTCGGCAGGCAGTACTGGCGCGGCATGCTGCGCTGGGTCACCAAGGAGATGCTCGGCCAGAAGATGATCAGTGATCTGGATATGGGCCTGTTCACGGTGACCGACGATCCTCGCGAGGTCTGCCGCCGGGTCCGGGAAGGGTATCGCAAGCGCCTGTCCGTCAACGGGGACACGCACACCCGCTGAGACGCCGGAATCGATCGGTCCCGTCACGGACCTCACCTGAACCCGCATCCCACTGGGCGAACGCCCCGCTCAGTCAGTGGACCCCGTCCCCCTCGATCGACGAATCGAGAAGCGGCCTGCGCCCGGCAAAGCCGTCGGGAATCCGGTGCCAGTAGGCGACCCCCGGCTCACCGAATTTCCAGCACAGGAACACGATCTCGTTCGCATACAGGGCGGGGAAATCGATCAGGCCCGCCTCCGGGCCGTTGACCAGGCATCCGTTGGCGTGAATGTCTTCGATCAGACTCCGTATACGTTCGAACAGACGGGGCGCGATTCCCCGCTCCTCGACATGTTTCGGGAGATCGGGGCTGCCGACGGGAAGACCGGAAGTCTCCGCGGTCTTTTCGATTTCCGTGCGGATCTCGCCGAAGATGCGCAGCATCTCCTCGATCGTCGGGCGCAGCGCCGGCAGGAGGGCGTTGGCCTCCTCCATGGTGAACAGGCGGGTGAATTTCGCCTCGTTGTTCGCCTTCGTCTCACTGCTCATATGAATCACCTCGTGACGATTGTAGCGGCGACCCTCCTCCCCGGCAAGGAGGGGGGGCTTCTCCCGGGTCGCGCTTTCAATCACCCAGCAGAAAAACGTCGACTCGGCGTGAGCGCGGACCGTCGAGCTCCAGCAGAAAAACGCTCTGCCAGGTGCCGAGCACCAGATCGCCCTCGCTCACCGGGAGGGTCACGGAATGCCCGAGGAGGACCGCCGTCAGATGGGCCCGCGCATTGTCGTCAATGCAATCGTGACGGAACGGACCCGAGCGTTCCAGGGGCTCGAGCAGACTCGTTCCCATCCGGACCAGGTCGTCCCGCAGTCCCTGTTCATCCTCGTTCACGCACAGACCACAAGTCGTGTGGGGAACACTGACGACCACCAGCCCCTCGCGGACCGACGCACCTTCGAGCACGGCGCGCACCTGTCCGGTGATGTTGACGACCGAAACCTTCCCGGGCGTCTTGATTTCGAAGGAGCTCCGGGCAACCGTCATGCGAAAGCTCTTACTGAACCCCGCCGAAAAGGAACGTCGCTCCGAGGCTGATGTCGAACGAGAAGAATCCCTTGCTCTGCCCGCTGAAGTCATCACCACGCCAGCGATAGATCTTCGCACCGAATCGGATCCCGAAATGATCGGTTGACCAGTACCTCACCCCACCGCCGAGCAGATAGAACGGCGAGTCGTCTTCAATCGTGCCGTTGTCGGTTTCGATGATGCCGAAGCCGAACAATATGAAGGGGATCGCTTTTTCGTGTCCCTTGACAAAGTGATTCCGCACATAGCTCAAGGAATACTTGAGGGTATCGATCTCTACACCAGGCGTTTTTCGATGATCTCCTGTGGCGCTGTCGATCTCGATCTGCAGGGCGTGTTCCGCCTTGAAATGGTAGGCGCCCCGGATTCCCCCG
>JAZGDH010000301.1:0-2054 GCA_036477555.1 Acidobacteriota bacterium | reverse complement strand
CGCTTCTTCACGCCGCCGGCCGGGCCGAGCGCCTCGAGCAGCAGGCCACGCTCGTAGTCGGCCATGAGCTCTTCGAGATTCACACCCTGGGGCGAAATGCGCGGGGACGGGAGCGCCTCCGCCGGATTCAGCACCGCCGGGGGCAGCAACTCCAGCTCGATCGTCGGCCCGCGCGAGAGCGCGATGGCCCGTTCGATCACGTTCTCGAGCTCCCGGACGTTGCCGGGAAACCGGTACTCGGCCAGCCGATTCAACGCCGCTTCGCTCAGGCCATCCACCGGCTTGCCGAGCTCGCGGGCGTACTTCTCCACGAAGTGCGCCACCAGCAGCGGAATGTCATCGCGACGCTCCCGCAGCGGCGGCATCGGGATTTCGATCACGTTCAGGCGATAGTAGAGATCCTCGCGAAAGCGGCCCGCCGCGATCTCCTCGCCGAGTCGTCGGTTCGTCGCGGCGATGATCCGAACGTCGATGCGGCGCTCGTCGGTGCCTCCCACCCGGCGGATCGACTTCTCCTGGATCACGCGCAGCAGCTTCACCTGCAGCGAGAGGGGCAGCTCTCCGACCTCGTCCAGGAACAGCGTGCCCTTGTCGGCGCTCTCGAACAGGCCGGTCCTGTTCTGGACGGCCCCGGTGAACGATCCCTTGACGTGTCCGAACAGCTCGGATTCGAGCAGGTTCTCGGGGATCGCGGCACAATTGACCGCGACGAAGGAGAGGTTCCGGCGCTCGCCCAGGCCGTGAACGGCCCGGGCGACCATCTCCTTGCCGGTGCCGCTCTCGCCGCTGAGGAGAACGTTGGCCTTCGTGTCCGCCACCTGGGCGATGATGTCGAAGATCCGCTGCATCGCCGGACTGCTTCCGATGATCGATCGATCGCGCTCGCGGCTGCGCAACTCGCTGCGGAGCCGCCGGTTCTCGCTGGACAGCTGCTTCTTCTCGAGCGCCTTCTCCACGACGATGCGCACTTCTTCCACCTTGAAGGGCTTCGTGATGTAGTCGTAGGCGCCGTCCTTCATGGCTGCGATCGCGGTCTCGGTGCTCGCGAAGGCGGTCATCATGATCACCACCGTCTCGGGTGAGATCTCGCCGACGGCGTGCAGGAGCTCGATCCCGCTGCCGCCCGGCATCTGGATATCGCTGATGACGACGTCGAACTCGTCGCTTTCGACGTGGAGCAGCGCGCTCTGGAGGTCGCCCGCCGTCGCGACCTCGTAGCTCTCGCTGCGGAAGAAGATCTCGAGGAACTCCTGCATGCTGCGCTCGTCGTCGACGACGAGGATGCGGGCCTTCGCAGTCATGCCGGCGCCTCCGAGCGGGGTAGCCACAGCCGGGCCGTCGTACCCGACCCCACGGTGCTCTCCAAACGGACGGTTCCGCCGTGGTCCTCGACGATGCGGTGGACCGTCGCGAGGCCGAGACCGGAGCCGTCCCGCTTCGTCGTGAAGAACGGGTCGAAGATCCGGTCCAGCGCCTCCGGCGGAATCCCGACACCTTCGTCGGCCACGACGATCTCCGTCCAGTCGGGCTTCCCCGAGCCATCCTTTCGGCGGCTGGAGGACACGTCTTGAGGCGGCGGCTCGTCCGCCGTGGCCGCCGCGATCCGCAGCGTTCCGCCCTCGGGCATCGCCTCCGCGGCGTTGAGGACGAGGTTCCAGAGCACCTGCCGCAACTGCGCCGGGTCGGCGCAGACGGCGGCCGCGGGCTCGATCGCCAGCTCGACCTTCAACCCGGCGGTACACGCGGCGTCGAACAGCTCCACGACCTCCCGCACGGCCTCCTCGACGAGGACGGGCTCCGGGTTGCGTGGCCCCGGCCGCGCATAGTGCAGGAAGTCGGTGATCAAGTGGTTCAGGCGATCCGTCTCGCGGAGCGCGATATCCATCAGGCGCTTCGACTCGATCCCGCCGGCAGGGGCGGGGTCGGAGCGGCTGAGCATCTGGATCGCGCCCGAGATCGCGGCCAGCGGGTTGCGGATCTCGTGGGCGATGCTGGCCGAGAGCTGCCCGACGGCCGCCAGGCGCTCGGAGCGCCGGAGCTCCCGCTCCATCTCG
>JAZGDH010000300.1:0-11583 GCA_036477555.1 Acidobacteriota bacterium | reverse complement strand
ATGCGCCGTACAAGGGCCCTAAGACCGCCCCGGTGACGATCGTCGAGTTTTCCGACTTTCAATGACCGTTCTGCGCGAGGGTCGGTCCGACCCTCAAACAGATTGAGAAGGTCTACGGCGATCAGGTGCGGATTGTCTGGAAGCACCACCCGCTGAGCTTCCACAAAGATGCGCCGCTCGCCCACGCCGCCTCGATGGCGGCGCTGGAACAGGGTAAGTTCTGGGAGTATCACGACCTGTTATTCGATAACCACCCGAAGATCCAGAGGAACTTTCTCCTTCAATATGCGAAGGATCTCGGCCTGGACGTGGCACGGTTCGAAAAGGCGATCGACAGCGACATCGGCAAGCAGACGATCAGCGCCGACGCGGCCGAGGCCCAGAAACTGGGCGCGACAGGTACGCCCGCCTTCTTCGTCAACGGGCGCTTCCTGTCGGGAGCCAAGCCGTTCCGGGCATTCGCTGATGTGATCAACGCCGAGCTGACCCGCAAGAATCTGCCGATTCCCCCGGGCGCCGGGGCCGCAGGAGGCTGATGTCGCACCCGCCGGTCGGGCGCGAAGTGGTGGAAGGATGAGTCAACCCCGCAAGGTCGAGCTTACACCGGAGGGCGGGCTCGTCATCGTCTGGAGCGACGGCCACCGGGCGATTCATCGGCCCGCCGCACTCCGGCTCGCCTGCCAGTGCGCCCACTGCGAGGACGAGTGGACCGGCCAGCGTCGCGTGGCGGCCGGAGACATCCCCGCGGACATTCGGGTCGTTGAGAGCCGACCGGTCGGGCGTTACGGGCTTCAGTTCGTCTGGAGCGACGGCCATAGCACCGGGATCTACACTTTTCAGCGCCTCCGTGAGCTGTGCGAGTGCGATCCGTGCCGTACGGGCCGGACCGCCTGATCGCGAAGGCATGGGGCTGATCATAAATCGGGCGGGTTCCCGCGCGCCCCTCGAAGGGAGTACCCGATGAATCGAACGCTGAAATGGCTGCTGATCACCTTCGCCCTGTTCATCTTCATCCTGGTCTCGTTGGGAATCATGGTGAACCTGGCGATGCGGCCGAGCCCGAACAGCATCCTCGAGGTGTCCATACGGGGCGAGATACCGGAGCAGGCGGCAGCCGGGTCGATCGCAAGGCTCCTCGGTGAGAAGACGCGCACCGTCAGGGACATCATCGAGGCGATCCTGAAGGCCAGGGACGACGACACGATCAACGGTCTTCTGGTCACGATCGACCGCTCGAGCTTCGGGTTCGCGACCGCGCAGGAGGTGCGTGACGCGATCCTGACTTTCCGGGAGTCGGGCAAGTGGGCGGTCGCCTACCTGGAGACGGCGGGGGAGTTTTCCTCCGGCAACAAGGCGTACTACATCGCCACGGCGTGCGAGTCGATCTGGCTCGCGCCGCCCGGCGACGTCAATCTGACCGGAATCCGATTCGAAGTGCCTTTCATCCGCGGCACGCTCGATAAGCTCGGCGTCGTGCCGGATTTCGATCACATCGGAAAGTACAAGAACGCGAAGAACTTCTATACGGATCGTGTGATGAACGATGCGCACCGGGAGTCGATGGAGGCGCTCGCAGAATCATTTTACACCCAGCTGCGCGACGGGATTGCCGAGGGGCGTGCCTTGACCGATGCGCAGGTCGCGGAGCTGATCGATGCGGGTCCTTTCACGGGACCGCGCGCACTCGAACGAGCGCTCGTGGATCAGCTCGGGTATCGCGATCAGCTCGAGGATAACCTGACGGAGCGCAACGGTGGCGACCTTCCGATCATCGGTGTCGGGGAGTACCTCAAACACGGCCGCTACTACGACGGCAGTGTCAAGGTGGCCCTGATTTACGGTGTCGGAGCAGTGACGCGTGGTCGGAGCGAGTCCAATCCGGTCTCCGGATCCGCCACCATGGGATCGGACACGATCGCGGCCGCGATTCGCGAGGCGCGCGAGGATGCCTCGATCGACGCCATCGTGCTGCGCGTCGATAGCCCGGGAGGATCGTACATCTCGTCCGACCTGATCCTGCGGGAGGTCGTGCGGACCCGCGAGGCCAACAAGCCGATCGTCGTCTCGATGGCCGACGTTGCCGCCTCCGGGGGCTACTTTGTCGCCATGGAAGCCGACAGCATCGTCGCACAGCCCGCCACGCTGACCGCATCGATCGGCGTGGTGGCGGGAAAATTCATTACCGACGGTTTCTGGGAGAAGCTCGGGATCACCACGGACACGGTGCAGCGGGGACGCCACGCGACCTTCTTTTCGGGCAAGCAGCCCTATTCTCCCGAGGAGCGTGTGATCTTCCGGGGGTGGCTCGAGCGCATCTACGAGGATTTCGTCGGTAAGGTGGCGGATGCGCGGGGGAAGACATTCGAGGAGATCCACGAGATTGCGCAGGGCCGCGTCTGGACCGGTCAGGACGCGCTCGGTCTGGGCCTCATCGACGAGCTGGGTGGGTTGACGGTCGCCATCCAGCGGGCGGTCGAGCTGTCGGGCGCCGAGGAGAACGCGCGCGCCCGTCTCGTCGTGCTTCCCCGGCGCAAGGGATGGCTGCGGGAGATCCTGGAGAACGCCGGCGAGACGGAGGCTCAGGTTCGCGCGCTGCGGACGGCGCTGGTCCGGCTCGTCGAGACGGGAACTCTCAGCGGCCCGCGGGGAGTGCTGGAGATACCGTTCGTGGCCGATTTCGACTAGGACAGGCTCTCCTACGCCGGGCACGGAACCGGGAGCGGGCTGAAGGCGTATAATCGAGTCCTGTGCCGGGGTTCAGCCGACCCCGCTGGAGGAATGCCATGGCCGAATTCGTCGGGTTCCTGATCGCCCTGGGTGTCGCGGGTCTCTTGCTGCTCGTGATCGCCGCGCCGATCCTCCTGGTGATCGGGTTGCTCGTGATGCTGATCAAGCTGGGGATCTGCATCATCCTGCTGCCGATCCGAATTCTCGGCTGGGGGATCGGAATCAGCGTTGCGGCGATCGGCCTGCTTTTCAAGGGGATCTTCCTGACGGGAGCCGCGGCGGTCCTCGTGATCTTCGGTCTGCTGCCGTTCATTCCATTGCTCCTCTTCGGACTGCTGATCTACTTCGTGACACGCACTCCCCGCGCAACCGTCGCCTGAATCGCAATCGGAACCGTTCAAGGGGATCTCCGGATTTCGAAGTCGATCCCTCCCGCCCCCTTCCCGCCCCTCACCTCCACGGTGTGGAAGTGCGGGCGGATTCGCAGCGCCTCAGCGCCCGCACCGACCGGAACCACCCGATACCGCCCCGGTTCCGCGAGAGCTGTTTTCCAGTGGCCGTCCGCACCGGGACGGACACGCGCCGCCTCCCGGACGATGCTGCCTGGACCATAGATCACGATCGCTCCGACCAGACCGACCTCGCCCGCGATCGTGCCCTGGAGTGTCAACGGCTCATCCGGCCAGGGTGTCGGTGCCCTCTCCTGCTCGACATCGGCCACTGCGTTCGGAGGGAGGGGGAATTCTGCCTCGCGCGCTCCCGGTTGTGGCGCGGGGCTGTCCACCTCGTGCGGTCGAATCGGGGAGTCCGGCATCGATTCGGGTGAAGCGGCTTCTTCGGTTGGCGCCACCTCCGCACCGATCGGAGACCTGCCGTCGTGGTCGGCGGCCGGGGAGATGCGATCGCCTGCCGGTAGCGTCGGAGCCGGCATGTCGCCGGCGTGCGGGGTCGGTGGAAGGGGAATGCCGTACGGAGTGACCGGTACGGCATCGGCGTCCGATTCATCCGGGGCCTTTCGGTGAACGACCAGGGGCGCGGGCACAGGCACCGGGAGCCTGATCATGCTAGGTCCCGGAAACGCGGCGAGCAGGAGCGGCCCCGTCCCGGCGAAACGGACGGTCTGCAGCGCTTCAATCGGGGTTCCGCGCTCGGATAGATCATGGCTTCCGAGTTCATTTCCCCCCTCGGGGTCGAAGAAGGCGATCCTCCCCAACCGTCCGAAGGCGGCTCCGATCCGACCGTCCCCGGAGAAGGTGAGCTGATGGGGCTCGATCGAGAGTGCGATTCTGAGGCTCGCATCATCACTCATCGCACGGCGTTCCTCGACGGACCGCTGCTCGATGACGCGAGGATCGAACTGGGCTATCTCCCGTTCCCGCGTCACGTACAAAGAGCCATCGTGCCGGTTGACGTTGAGACCGAGATTCTGCCCGGGGGAGCGGTAATGCCACGAGACAATGAGGGGTTCGGTCGTAAGCGTCTCGATCCGTCCGGGACGGGACAGAAAGAGGCGTCGCCCGTCGGCCGCAAGCGCCATTCCGAACGGCGGCCCGGCGAGTGCCGCCGACCCGGTCGTCTTTCCGGCGGCCAGATCGAGTGCGTGAATCCAGACTCCCACGCCGCTCGCGATGCTCCGTCCGGGCCGAACGGCGAGGATATATGCCGTTTCTCCATCGAGACTCACCGCGGCTCGAATCCCTTCTCCCTCAAACACGATTTCTCTGATGATCGCGACACCTGCCACCGTGGGCCGCAGAATCAGCACCCGGCCCTCGCGCTTCCGGCGCCGCTTCCCTTCCTCTTGGGGAGAACTGGGGAGAGCGAGCATCAACGGGCCGCCCGGTATGGTCGCCAAATCATTGACAGTATGGGAGAAATCGGGAATCGGCTCGAGCACAGCCGTAGCCGAATCCCAACGCAGCAGACGTCCTGCCTCGTCGAGGACGAAACGTGTTATGTACAGGGAGGTGGAGATCGATTGGGATGAGGCGGCGCCGGCCGGAGAAGCGGCTGCGGCGATCAGGTGGAGGGCGGCCAGAAAGATGAGGAAGTGACGGGGGTAATTGGAGTTGCGCCGCATGGCCACCCTCCCGCGGCCCTACCTAAGACCGCTCGCATGACGGACACGAGGTGTGGACCAGTGGCCAGTTTAGCAGAATCCGCAGGCCCCCCCCCGCCGCGGGCCACTCCTGCGCGGTTCGGCATATTCACCGCAGCAATTGGAATATTCCATGTTGCGCAGCGGGGGCGTTCGCTCTACTATTAGGCGACTTTTCAATAACATAGCCACTAGGGAGAGGCCTCAACCATGCGAAGTCTGTTCGATGATATCGAGGACATCGAAATCCCGGATGAAAAGCCTCCCCGGGACACGAAGAAGATCCTCAAAATCGTCGCGATTGTCGTCGGCGTCGTCCTTCTGGGAGGCGGTGGATACGGCGGCTACTATTACCTCTGGCCTCGCCCCCTCGTCGACCGTCCGCTCCCGCCGAACCCGGCCCGGCTGATGACCGAGCTGCAGGAGGCGCGGGACGACATCGACAGTCGGACCCGGGACATCTACGCGCGCCTCGAACAGTACAACTCCCGGCGTGCTTCGATCAGCGGACAGAAACCGGTCTCCTTCTCCCAGGTCTTCCTGCAGGGCCTGAGCGCTGAGGAAGAAGCTGCGCTCGACAAGCTGGTTCAGGAAGAGCGCGATCCGTCCTATCGGGGTGTGCTGCGCAAGGTCGTCGAGGACATGAAGACGATCCGGGATCTCCAGACCCGCGTCTCCGAGCTGGAGGCGAAGCTGCCGGACGACGGCATCGTGGCGAAGAGGGGAGACAGCCACATAAAGTTAGCGAGACGGTGGCTGGTCGAGAAGCACGGCCTGCCCGAAACCCGCGCGAAGGAGCTGGCGGAGCGCCTGAACCTGCTGGACCATCAACTGAGGGAAGGGTTTCGGGTGCACTTCTACTACGATCCCCCCAAGGATTTCTTCGGTACCTGGGTCGCTCAGGGTGAGGCCAGCACGACACCGCTCGCGATTGTCCGCGCCCGTCGGATGAATCTGATCAAGGAGCGCGACACGGCGATCGTCCGTGGCGACGAGCTCGAGGAGAAAAAGCGTGAGCTCGAGGCCGTCCTCGCTAACCTGAAGGTGGAAATCGAGTCGCTGGAGGTCCGCAAATCGACGCTGGAATCGAACGTCGCTCAGCTCGAGATGGAAAAGTCCGTCGCCCTCAAAGAGGTCGAGGTCAAGACGGCCGAGCTCAAGGTCGCGCAGAACTCGATGTATTACGAAGCCGACCTCGAGGATCGCCTCAGGGCGCGCGGCGTCCTTCGAATCCGCAACAAGATTGACGACATTGGAGAGGCGCAGTTCAACTCACACATCGACCTGAGCGAGAGTAAGTCGTTCACCCTCAGGCCGGACCAGTTCGGCATCGACCGCATCAGCGACGTGCGCGTCGTCCCCAGTTTCCTGAGGGAAGGGCGCGAGATCGATCTCACCTTCGGAGAAGACGGTACGGTGGAGGTGACGATTCTCGACGAGGATACGCTGAGAGGGCAACGGGTCATCTTCGTCGTGAAGCAGTAGTCACCGCTCCGGCGGCGCCGTCAGCGCGCCTCGAGCTTCCCCAGCACGCGCGCTATCCAGGCCATGAAGATCACGGATGACAGTGTGCTCGCACAGATCAGCCCGATGATGATCCCGTGGAGCACCGGCGCACCAATATCGATGGCGATCGCGCGTCCCAGCCAGGCGGCGGGCGGGGCGAGGACGCCGTAACGCAGAATCGCCATGGCCAGACCCGGCCAGCCGCGCTGCAGACCCTCGAACGCCGGGCGGATCAGGTGGAACGGGATCATCACGAGACAGGCGAGAGGGCAGAGCCAGAGAGCCACGCGGGTCAGATCGGCCGTCACCTGTGACTCGGCGAGGAATCGGGCGATCATGCCGGCGCTGAGGCCCAGAGCCGGGGTCATGACCACCACGCAGTAGGCCACGCCGATCAGGACCACCTCCCGCAGGCCCTTTCGCACCGCCCGAAGATCCCCCTCACCGAAGCGTCGCGCCACGAACGGCAGGATGGCGACCGAAGCGGCGATGATCGGCATCAGGCCGAACAGCATGACCCGGTAAAAAATGCCGTAGGCGGCGATCGATGATGTCGCGTGCGGCCCGTCGGTCAGAAGCCAGTTGACGAGCGACGCTTCCACCGCCATCAGACAGAAGCTGAGAGCCGCCGGTATGGCGAGCGCCATGATCGATCGGAACGGCTGAGGATCGAGCGTTGGCGTGGTATCGAGCCCGCTCGCCTTGCGAGCCGCCTCGTGCCTCGCCGCCACACGCAGCGCATAGATCAGGCCACCGAAGCGCCCCAGCACCGTCGACAGAGCGATCCCGAAGACCCCCCAGCCGAGGACGAAGGTGAATACCGTGTTGAGGACGAGGTTGATGACGTTCGACCAGATCCCGGCCCACATTGTCGAGCGGGTGTCGTGGTGCGCCTTGATGATCGAGTCGGGTGTGATCGACCAGAAGGCGGTGAACGCAGAGCCGCCTATCAGCACGCCGCTGTAGATCGCGAACAGTCGAGCCGTGTCCGGCTCCAGCCCGAGATGGTCGGCACCCAGATAGACGGCGGCCGCGAGCGCGCAGAACAGCGGCACCAGGCCCCACGTGATCCGTCGTCCCACCGACAGAAGTTGCTCGATGCGGGCTCCCTCGCGCGTGCCCATGGCGCGTGAGAGACAGGAGGTCAGCCCGGTCGACACCCCGACCCAGCAGGCGACCAGCAGGAAATCGAGCGGGATCGAAAACCCGATCGCGGCGACCGCGGAATCCCCGAGGTAGGCGGCGTAGACCGTGTCGACGAACGTGAACAAGGAGCGCATCCAGAACGACACGACGAGCGGCGCCGCCATGCGAAGGATGGAGGATTGCGCGGTTGAGCCCGGTCCGAGACGGCCGGTATGGTCCGAGGTGGGTGGCATGGAGCCGAGATGATACCGCGTTCGAGGCAACGCTCGTCGCCCGGGCGGTTGCGAGTCATCGATTCCTCCGGGTCGACCGGGCAGCTCGGCGGGTCTTTCAGATACGATCGGCGGTGGGAGAGACCACGTGGGCTCGCGAACGCAGCGCAGACGGGAATCGAAGAAAAAACGGCGTAGCCGGATGAGTTTCCGAATTGCTCCGGCCGATGGGGGCAGGACCCTGCAATCGGTCCTCCGCGAACGGCTCGCATGCAGTCATGCCGGGGCGCGAGGCCTGATTGACGCGGGGACGGTCCGCGGCATGCCGGCGGTGCGGCCGGGCGACTATGCCCGCCGGGTCGTTGCCGGGGAGCGGTTCGAGGTCATCCATGACCCCGAACGCCGCTATCGTCCCGAGGCGCGCCCCCGCCCCGGCCGGGGATACGTGGTCATCCATCAGGACCGCCATCTTCTGGTGGTCGACAAGAATCCCGATCTGCTGACGGTGCCGACCTCCCTCAGGGACGAGGAGAGCCTCGTCGAGCGGTTGCTCGAGGGGGAGCGGCGGCGGGGGGTTCGCAGGCCGTCGTTGTTCGCCCTGCACCGCCTGGATCGTGACACCTCGGGACTGCTCCTCTTCGCCCGCACTCGTCCCGCGTTCGCGGGCCTCCAGTCGCAGTTCCTGGAACGGGCGGTGGAGCGGGAATATCTCTGTGTCGTGAAGGGGGTGCTCGAGAAGGAGGAGGGTCGGTTCACGAGCCGCCTGGCCGAGGATCCGAAAAGCCTCAAGATGCGTTCCGTGGGGCGCAAGCGGGAAGGAAAGGAAGCGATCACCGAATACGCCGTCGACGAACGGCTGCCGGGCGCAACGGTCGTGGTGGTCCGGCTCCTGACCGGCCGGAAGAATCAGATTCGCGTGCAGTTCGCCGAGGCGGGACATCCTCTCATCGGAGACGGTCGCTATGGAGATCGCTCGCCTCGGATCCGACGAACGGCGCTGCATGCACGGAGGCTGGGTTTTCTGCACCCCGTCACGCGGCGGCGGGTCTCGTTCGCCTCGCCGATCCCGCGGGACATGCGCAGGCTGATCCGGACTCTTCGATCGGCCCCACGCAATACGCGGACCGGCTAGGAGCGGCCCCACGTAATACCCGGACAGGCTCCCAGGGTGCGCCGCTGCGCAGGAAGGAACGCGTGGAGCGTGCCGGCGGCAGTCGGCGGCCGCCCCGGTGGCATTTTGCAGTATCCTGTTGGCCGCATTTGTCGAGGTGCCGATGAGCTCAGCGACCCGGAATAACTCGAGAAAAGATTCCCTGACCATCACCGACAACCGCACGGGGAAGAGCTACGAGATCCCGATCGAGGAGGGCGCGATCAAAGCCCTCGATCTGCGCCAGATCAGGTCCTCGCCCGACGATTTCGGCCTGATGAGCTATGACCCCGCCTTCAGCAACACCGCCGCCTGTCGCAGCCACATCACCATGATCGACGGGGACAAGGGCATTCTGACCTATCGGGGTTACCCGATCGAGCAGCTCGCCGAGCAGAGCAATTACCTCGAGACGGCCTACCTGATCCTGTACGGTGATCTCCCCAGCCGCACGGAGTCGGACGAGTGGGTGCATGCCATTACCCATCACACCATCCTGCACGAAAACATCAAGAAATTTCTGGCAGGCTTCCGGTACGACGCCCACCCGATGGGGATGCTGGTCAGCAGCGTCGCCGCGCTTTCGACCTTCTACAAGGAGGCCAGCCGGATCTTTGATGCCCCGCTGCGGCGCAGCCAGCAGATCCGTCTGATTGCGAAGGTCCCCACCCTGGCGGCGTTCGCCTATCGGGACAGCGTCGGGCTTCCGTACGCCTATCCCGATAACGATCTTACGTATGCCGGCAACTTCCTCAACATGATGTTTAAGATGACGGAAGTGAAGTATCGCCCCAACCCCGCCCTGGAGCGCGCTCTCGACGTGCTGTTCATCCTGCACGCCGATCACGAGCAGAACTGCAGCACCCATGCGATGCGCGGGGTCGGTTCGGCCCACGTCGATCCCTACTCGGCCGTCGCTGCGGCCGTTTCGGCGCTGTACGGCCCGCTGCACGGCGGGGCGAACGAGATGGTCCTGCGGATGCTCGGCGAGATCGGCTCGAAGGAGAATGTTGCGAGCTACGTCAAGAAAGTGAAGGCCGGCGACGGAAGATTGATGGGGTTCGGGCACCGCGTCTACAAGAATTACGATCCGCGGGCGCGCGTCATCAAGAATATCGCGGAACAGGTGTTCGAAGTGACCGGGCCGAACCCGCTGCTGGATATTGCGCTGGAGCTGGAGCGGATCGCCCTGCAGGACGACTACTTCATCGAGCGAAAGCTCTACCCGAACGTCGACTTCTATTCGGGGCTGATCTACCAGAGCATGCAGTTCCCGACCGAAATGTTCCCCGTCCTCTTTGCCATCCCCCGGGTCGTCGGGTGGCTGGCGCAGTGGGAGGAGATGCTCCTCGACGAGGAGCAGAAAATCGCCCGCCCGCGCCAGCTTTACGTCGGCCCCGCCCGGCGCGAATTCGTGCCGATGGAGGAGCGCGTCTGACCCGTCCGTCCGCCAGGCCCCGGCGGACGCGCCGCACCCCGAAGCGCGGATCGACCCGAAATCGACGAGCCGGAAGGGGCGCCGCGCGTCGGCGGAAGCCTCGCGTCCTGCTCCTGCTGCCGACGACCACCTACCGCGCGCACGATTTCATCCAGGCGGCGCGTCGGCTGGGCGTGGAGTCCGCGGTCGGATCGGAAAAGAAGCAGGCGCTCGAGGGTCTGCAGCCTGGACGCACCCTCACCGTCGATATCGCTTCACCATCGAAGGCTGCCGATCAGATCGTACGGTTCGCATTGACGAGGCCGCTGCGCGCGATTGTGCCGACGGACGACGCGACCGCTGTGGTTGCCGCCGAGGCGGGTTCGCGGCTCGGGATCCCGCACAATCCTCCGGCCGCGGCCGGAATTGCCGCCCGCAAGGATCTGCTCCGGACGCGGCTGCAGGAGGCCGGCGTGCGGACGCCGCGACACCGCGTCCATGAGGTGCTCGCCGACGCGGACGCCGCGGCGCGTGAGTCGACCTACCCCTGCGTGCTCAAGCCGCTCTTCCTGTCGGGCAGCCGGGGTGTCATCCGCGCCGACACCCCGGAGGAGTTCGTCTCGGCCTTCCATCGCATTCGCGACTTGCTGGCGCGCCCCGAGATCCGGGAGAAGGATCCCGAAGCGTCGCGCGGGATCCTGGTTGAGGAGTTCGCCCCCGGGGCGGAGGTTGCACTGGAGGGACTCCTGTCGCGTGGGCGACTCAAGGTGCTGGCGATCTTCGACAAACCGGATCCTCTCGACGGCCCTTTTTTCGAGGAGACTATCTACGTCACCCCCTCGCGGCTCCCGGCCCCTGTGCGCAGGGGACTGGCACGGACCACATCCGACGCGGCGCGTGCCGTGGGGCTCGTCGAGGGGCCGATTCACGCCGAGCTGCGAGTCGATGGTGAGGAGATCACGGTGATCGAAATGGCGGCCCGTTCGATCGGGGGCCTCTGCTCGCGCGCTTTGAGGTTCACGACCGAACGGTCACTCGAAGAGCTGATTCTGATGCATGCGCTGGGGCGGAACGTCGCGCGCCTCGAGCGCGAGAGACAACCGTCGGGGGTCATGATGATTCCGATTCCGCGCGCCGGAACGCTGCGCAAGGTGAGGGGGCTCAATGAGGCGCGCGCCGTCCCCGGCATCGTCGATCTCTCGATCAGCGCCACCATCGGCAGGCCGCTCGTACCGTTGCCGGAGGGTTCGAGCTATCTGGGGTTTCTGTTCGCTCGCGGCTCCCGGCCCGACGAGGTCGAACAGGCCCTGCGCGAGGCTCACCGCCG